>DAIRWC010000095.1:0-6719 GCA_036802505.1 Solirubrobacterales bacterium | reverse complement strand
GCGCATGATGTCGGCGGCCGTCGGCGCGCGTTTGACCAGCGTTTCGTCGCCGCTCGAGTCGGCTTCGGTCAGCGTCACCTGCGGGTTACCGAGAACCGTGTCGACCGTCGTCGGCTCGTACTGCTCGCCGCCGGTATCGCAGATTTCGTCGCGTTCGCGCAGCATCAGCCGCGGCACGTAGGCGTCGATCAGGCGCTCGGCGGCGGATTCAGTGGCGCTCTGAGCATGTGCCACGACCGGCGGGCCCAGGCAGAGCAGCGCAAGCGTCGCGCCCGCAAGTGCCATCCGGCGAACCATCGCGGCCCAACGTACCAGCGGGGCGGTCGAGTTTTGACCCGGATTGCGAGCCAAACCTCGACCGCGCGGTCTCAGGGATCGAGTTCCGGCGCTTTGCCGGATGGCATCCATTTCAGCGCGACCAGGAAGGCGACGGCCATCACCCCGGCCATCGCGTAGAAGACCGTCCGCGAGGCGAGGGCGAAGTCGTGCTGGACCGCCGCGAGGATCGTCTGCGCGTGGGCGCCGGCGTGTTCGGCCAGCGTGGCTTCGCTGCCGCCGCTGCCCTGGGTCACCGAGTCGGCGATCTGGTCGGCCTGGGCCTTCGGTATCCCCTGGGAGCCAAGGGTCGACTCGAGGTTCGCCTTGTTCTCGAGGATCAGCACCGTGCCGAGCACGGCGAGGCCGAGGCTGGAGCCGAAGTTGCGGACCGTCTGCGTGATCCCGGTCGCCTCGCCGTAGCGGCTGCCCGGCACCCGGTTGAGCGCGTCGGTGTTGGTCGGGCTGAGCACCAGCCCGACGCCGATCCCGGCGACGACGATGAAGGGCCACTGCGAGCCGACCGAGAGGTCGGGCAGCGAGTGCGCCCAGAGGGCAAAGCCGCCCGCCGCGACGAAGCAGCCGGATACCACCGCCGGCCGCGCCCCCCGCTCGTCGAGGATCTTGCCGCCCCGCTGCGTGGCGACGAAGAAGCCGGCGAAGAAGATCAGCAGGTAGAGGCCGGTTTCCGAGGCGCTTTCGCCGAGCGAGATCTGCGCGTACATGCTGGCGAAGAAGAACAGCGGGACGAAGGGGATCATCAACAGGAAGAGGATCGCGTTGTCGACCGCGAAGGCGCGGTTGGCGAAGGTGCGGATCTGCATCAGCGGGACCTTGGTGCGCAGCTCGTAGAGGACGAAGCCGACCAGCAGGGCGGCCCCGGCGGCGATGCAGAGCCAGGTGGCGGCGCTGCCCCAGCCCCAGACGCTTGACTGCTGGAGGCCGAGCACGGCGAGCCCCATCCCGGCCGCGATCAGCACTGCGCCGCGGTAGTCGAGCGGCGCCGGGTGGCGCTCGTTGTCCGGCTTGGAGATCGCGATCAGCACCAGCGAGGCGATCGCGACCGGCACGTTGATCCAGAAGATCGCCCGCCAGGTCCACTCGGTCAGGTAGCCGCCGGCGATCGGGCCGATCGAGGTGAAGGCGCCGGCCAGGCCGAAGAAGATCGCCAGCGCACGGCCGCGCTCGCGCAGTGGGAAGGCGGCGAGGACGATCGCCAGCGCCGCCGGGAACATTAGCGCGGCGCCGGCCCCCTGGACGATGCGGAAGGTGATGATCCACGGCTCCGCCGCGCCGCTGGTCGGGGTGGCGCCGCACAGCGCCGAGGCGGTGGCGAAGATGACGACGCCGATCACGACCATGTGGCGGTGCCCGGCGATGTCGGCGAGCCGGCCGCCGAAGGCGAACAGCGCCGATAGCGAGAGCAGGTAGCCGTTGATGATCCACTGCACCCCGGTCGAGGAGAGCGAGAGGTCGCCCTGCAGCTGGGGGATCGCGATCGCGACGATCGTCTGGTCGATGAAGGTCATCGAGACGGCCAGGATCATCGCCGCGAGGATCAGTTTCTGGTTGGCGCCGCCGGTCTTTTCCATACGGCTGCGTTTTGCTGTAGTCGTCCAGATTCCTGCGTCGATGGGCCTAAAACGGGCCATATAGGCCCGTTTTAGGCCCATCGACGGCGAGTTCCGATAGGCTGCCGCGGCTTATGCCTGACGTCTTCTGGATCGGCCTCGGAATCTCTGCGTTCTGCGTGCTCCTCAGCTTTGTCGTGGGGGTCAGGTCGACCACGACCAGGACGCTCACCGCCGTCACGATCGGCGCCTACCTCGGCCTGATGGCCGGTTTCCCGCTGCTGGCCATCGGCCTCGCGACCAGCTAGCGACCACGCCGAGGAGTAATCGTTCTGCCGGTCGGGTAGCTGCCCCCTGCGGTTCCCGGTCAAGCGACAGGAAACGGAGGCACGAGATGACCCAGGCGACGTCGATCCCCGCGGTGACCCTTCACGACGGGGTCGAGATTCCCCAGCTTGGCTTTGGCGTATTCCAGGTGCCGCCGGAGAAGACCCAGGACGCGGTCGAGGAGGCGCTTGAGGCCGGCTATCGCCACATCGACACGGCCGCCGCCTACCGCAACGAGCGCGGCGTGGGAGCGGCGATTGCCGCCTCGGGCATCCCCCGCGAGGAGATCTTCGTCACCACCAAGCTCTGGAACTCGGCGCAGGGCTACGAGTCGACCCTGGGCGCCTTCGAGAAGAGCCGCGAACGGCTCGGCATGGACCACGTCGACCTCTACCTGATCCACTGGCCGGTGCCGAGCGAGGGTCGCGCCCTCGATACCTGGCGCGCTTTCGAAAAGATCCACGAGGACGGCGGCTCGCGCACGATCGGCGTCTCCAACTTCCGCGTCGAGGACCTCGAGATGCTCGAGCGCGAGGCGGGGATGCTGCCGACGGTGAATCAGATCGAGCTCCACCCGCACTTCCCGCAGGCCGAGCTGCGCGCCTGGCATGCCGAGCACGGCATCGCGACCGAGTCCTGGAGCCCGCTTGCCCAGGGCGATCTGCTCGCCAATGAGACGATCGCCGCCGTCGCCACCCGTCACGACCGCACCCCGGCGCAGGCGATCCTGCGCTGGCACCTGCAGCTCGGCAACGTCGTCATCCCCAAATCCGTCACCCCGAAGCGGATCCGCGAGAACTTCGAGCTCTTCGACTTCGAGCTGACCGACGACGACATGACCGAGATCGCCGCCCTCGACGTAGGCCAGCGGATCGGCCCGGACCCCGCCACCTTCGTCACCCCGTAAAACCCCGCCGACGGGCCTAAAAGTGGACAAACAGGCGACTTTAAGGCCCATCGGCGGTCAGGGCGAGGCGGCTTCGGGGCGGCGGACGCGCCGGCGGCCCTCGCCGTAGCTGCGCGTCTCGTAGGCGATCAGTGCCCAGATCATCAGGTTGACGACGGCGAGCGCGACCAGCGCCGGGACCTCGGTCGCCACCGGCACGAGGATCAGCAGGGCGATCGCCATCAGCAGGCGCCGGCGGCTGACCGTGTGGATGTGGCGGTAGCGAAAGGCGACGTGGCTGAGCAGGTAGATCGCCAATCCGCCGAGCAGGGCGAAGGCCGGCACCGCGTGCAGGTGGTCGCCGAAGCGGCCGATCGTCGTCGTCAGGCCGAGGGCGACGAGGACGATCCCGGCGAACATGCCGAGGTGCACGTAGGAGTAGGAGTCGCGCGCCATCTCGTTCTGCGCCCCGCCGAGTTCGGGCTCGGCGAGGCGGCGACCGGCGACGATCGCGACGATGTCGAAGTAGGTCCACCACATCGCCGCGGTCAGGGCGACGCCGAGCACCGCCGCGGTCCCGATCCCGAGGTTGAGGGTGTGGGAGGCGCCGACGCCGATCGCGACGATCGACTCGCCGAGGGCGATGATCACGATCAGGCCGTGGCGCTCGGCGAAATGCCCCGGCATCAGTTTCCAGCCCTCAGACCCGAAGAAGTAAGGCCCGGCCATGTCGAGGAACAGCGCCAGGGTCCAGAGCGCCCCCTGGGCGAGGCCGTCGAAGAGCGAGGCGAGCGCCAGCAGCGAGACGGCGACCAAGGTGCTGACGGCAAGCCCGAGCACCGAGTGGCGCAGGCCGTCGTCGTCGGGGCTGGCGAGCATGAAGAGGGCGATCTGCGCGCTCCGCACGACTCCGTAGATCAGCGCGAAGGCGAGCGCCAGGCTGCCGAACGCCTCCGGCACGCAGAGCGAGACGAGCAGGAGGGCCGCCATCGCGCCGAACATGACCAGCCGCACCGCCCCCTCCTCGGGATCGACGACGCTGGTCAGCCAGGCATAGCCGGTCCAGGCCCACCAGAGCATTCCCAGCACGAGCATGCCCTGGGCGATCCCCGACCAGTTCGGGTGGTGGGACATCAGCGCCGTGCACTGGGTGATCGCGAGGACGAAGACGAGGTCGAAGAAGAGCTCCAGCGGCGTCACCCGCTCGCCTTCGCGCAGCGTCGCGCCGAGGCGCGAGTGTTGTTCCTCAGGCATCCTCGGCAGCGTATTGCGCGAGCAGCGCCTCCTCCTCGTCCTTCTTCGGGAAGAGGAAGAAGACCAGCGCCGCGCCGAGCAGGACGGCGAAGATCCCGGCGGTGTAGGCCAGCTCGTCGCCCTTGAGGAAGGAAGCCTTGGCGGCGGCGACGATCTGGTTGGAGTACTGCGGGTACTGTTCGGCGAGGTCGGCGGCGCTGGAGAAGGACTTGGTCAGCTCGCCTTCGACGTTCTCGGTGACCTTGCTCGCTTGCGGCGAAGAGGCGACCGCGGCGCCGGCGGCGGCTGCGTAGCCGGCGGTCAGCAGGGCGCCGAAGATCGACTGCATGATCGCGCCGCCGAGGTCGCGCTGCAGGTCGGCGGTGCCGGAGGCCATCCCGGCCCGCTTGACCGGCACCGAGCCGGTCAAAGAGTGCGAGGCCGGGGTGCCGGCGAAGCCGACGCCGATCCCGATCAGCGCGTAGCCGAGCCCGACCTTCCAGTAGGAGATGCCCTGCTTCCAGAGCAGCAGCATCGCGAGGAAGCCGAGCAGGCAGAAGGCGTAGCCGAGCAGCAGGGTGAAGCGGGCGCCGCGCGCCTCGACCAGCTTGGCCGAGCGCGGGGCGACGACGACCATCAGCGCCGCCGCGGGCAGGATCGCCAGGCCCGAGTCGAGGGTCGAGTAGTCGAGCACGTTCTGGAGGAACTGCTGGCCGATGAACATCGCCCCCATCAGCGAGCCGAAGACGATGATCCCGGCGCAGGCCGCGACCCAGAAGATCCGCCGCGCGGCCACCTCGAGGTCATATAGCGGCGAGCGAGCGCGCCGCTGGCGAATCAGGAAGACCGCGGCGGTCGCGATCGCGACGAGCCCGAGCCCGATCGCCAGCGTTCCCTTGCCCGGCACCGGGGCGAGGTTGATCCCCATGACGATCGCCGCGATCAGCAGGATCGAGAGGATCCCGCCGAAGTTGTCGACCGGCTCGGTCGTCTCGTTGACGTGGGCGGGGACATAGCGCCAGGCCATGAAGAGGGCGAGTGCGGCGAGCGGCAGGGTGACGAGGAAGACCGAGCCCCAGTCGAAGTGCTCGAGCAGGGCGCCGGAGAGCAGCGGCCCGAGCGAGGCGATCGCGCCGCCGATCGCCGACCACAGTGCGATCGAGCGGGTCCGCGAGTTGCCCGACCAGAGCGCGGTGATCAGCGCCAGCGTGGTCGGGAAGGCCATCCCGGCGGCGATGCCGCCGAGGACGCGGGCGACGAAGAGCACGCCGTCCGAGGGCGCCAGGCCGGCCAGCAGAGAGGCGGGGATCGAGAGCCCCATGCCGAGCAGCAGCATCATCTTGCGCCCGTAGCGGTCGCCGAGCGCGCCGAGGTAGAGAACCGAGGTCGCCAGCCCGAGCGAGTAGCCGACCGCGATCAGGTTGAGCGTCGTCTGCCCGGAGCCGAACGCCTTGCCGATGTCGGGCAGGGCGACGTTGGCGACCGCGAGGTTGAGGTTGGCGACCGCGGCGACGAGGATCAGCGCGGTGAGGACGAGACCGGCGCGTTTGGGGCTGCTCTCCGCCATCTGAGTGAGCAACCTATCCAGCTTGACGGTCCTCACGCGAGGAACCATCTCGCCCTGAAAGGATTGCCGTCGATGGCGGACGAGCGCAAAAAGCCCGAGACGCCCCGCGCGGAGAAGGTGATCCCCGGCGTCTGGAGGCTGCGGCTGCCGCTCCCCTGGCCGGGCGTCCCGCACGGCAACGTCTGGGCCGTCGCCGCCGACGGCGGCATCGTCCTCTTCGACACCGGGATCGGCGGCAAGGGCGGCCTGCGCCGTTTCGACGTCGCCCTCGCCCAGGCCGGCTTCGGCCTCGAGGACGTCCGCCTGCTCGTCTGCACGCACTCCCATACCGACCACTACGGGCTCGCCGCGCCGATCGTTGCGGGAGCAGGCTGCGAGCTCTGGATGCACCCGGCCTGGGGCCACGTGCGCCCGATGGCCGACGACCCGCAGGCGGCGCTCGAGCAGCGGATCGAGATCGGCCGGCAGAGCGGCGTGCCAATGGCCTCGCTGAAGCGCTTCCGGGAGCGGCGCGAAGAGGACGACGACAACGGCATCGACGCGATCGTCGAGCCCGACCGGGACCTGCTCCCCGGGGTCGAGGTGGAGACCGACCTGGGCGCCTGGCAGGTCTATGAGACGCCGGGCCACGCTCCGTCCCACGTCGTCCTGCACCAGCCCGAGCGCAAGCTGCTGATCTCCGGCGACCACCTGCTCGGCCGCACGGTGCTCTTCTTCGACCACGGCCACAGCCCCGACCCGGTCGGCGAATTCCTCCGCAGCCTCGACGAGGTCGAGCCGCTCGACGTCGACCTCGTCCTGCCCGGCCACGGCCGCACCT
>DAIRWC010000094.1:0-6759 GCA_036802505.1 Solirubrobacterales bacterium | reverse complement strand
AAGATGGCGAGCGTGCGATGAGCCCGAACTGTCTTCACATCTCGGGGTTAGGACGATCTAGACGGTCGCGAAGCGGCGCAGGGCGAAGTGCGCGAGCGCGCCGTAGGCGACGATCAGGATCGCCAGGTGAAGCAGCGGCCCGCCGATCCCCGGCCCAGCCGAGTCGAGCGCCGCGGTCATCGCTTCTAGTGCCGGCTTGAAGGGAAACAGCGCGGTCACCACCCGGATGCCGTCGTAGAGGCCGGCACCGACGGCTCCTGAGGGGACGAGTGAGAGCAAGGCGACCGGCAGCGAGATCATGAAGGCAAGCAGGGAGACCGCGCGCACATCGCGTGCCGCTGCGCCCAGGGCGGCACCGGCAGCAGCCAGCCCCGCACCCCCGGCGAGGATCGCCAACAGCCAAAGTCCGCCGCGACTCCACTCGAGACCGACGAAGAGCTGCACTCCAGCCAGCATCAGCAACGTCACCACCAGTCCGACGACTACACCCAGGCCGATCTTCTCGGCGAGCAATCCGGTGCGCGAGAGGAGGCCGCCGGTGAGACGCGGGAAGGTGTTTTCCTCGCGCTCCAGAGCAAGGGAGCCGGCGACCAGGAGCAGGGTGACGAAGGTGAGGGTCAGCGTCGCCGCGACGGCGATCGCGAAGATTTCCAGCGGCGGGGTGGGGGCGCTGACCGATTGCTTGTGGACGGCGATCGGTTGCGCCAGCCGATCGATCAGCGGTGCCGTGACGTCGAGATTGTCGCGGGCAAGGGTGGCGAAGCGGATCACGCGGTCGAGCTCGGCCCGCTGCGACGCGGGCACGGCCGGGCGCAGCGCCTGCAGGATCGAAGCGGTCGCGCGCAAGCCGAGGATTTCGACCGGCTGGCCGAGCACGTCGAAATCGCCGCCCTTGACGACGAGGTTGAGGTAGCGCCCGCCTTCCTTGGCGATCTGCTTGGCGATGAAGAGGTTGGCCTGCGCCAGAAGGGCCGTGATCCGGTCGTCGACCACCCGCGCCTTGAGGGGGTTCTCCTCGTTGACGATCACGTCGACTTCGGGCGTTTCCGGGGCGAGCGTGGAGAGCGAGTTGAGCCGGTCGATCAGGTCGCTGGGCAAAACCAGCGCCGCCAGCGCGTCTCCTTCCCGGACTTTCGCTTCGGCCTGCGCGCGGTTGGCGACGTCGACGCACTCGACCTTCTTGCAGATCCGGTCATTGACGCCGACAGCGGGCAGCTTGCCGTTGCCGCCGGCAACCCGCGCCCCCGGCGGGATTTCGTTGAGAAACGCAACGCGGGGCTTGCCGGGTTCGCGTGAGATCGCGAAGCCGATCAGCAGCGCGATCAGGATCGGGTAGGCGATCAGAAGAGCGGCCTGCAGCGGCGAGCGACGCAGGATCTGCAGGTCCTTGAGCAGCAGCCAGCGCACGAGTCAGTGCCCCCTGTGCTGAAGGAAGGCCACGAAGGCGGTCTCGAAGTCCCTGCCGGCGGCCTCCGGGGTCTCACTGCGAACCGCTTCGCGCAGAGCACCCGAGGAGCCGTCGAAGAGGCTCTCGCCGTCGGCGAGGACGAGCAGTCGTTGTCCGTAGCGCTCGGCCTCCTGGATGTCGTGGGTCGAGAAGATCACGGTCGTGCCCCGATCCGCAAGACCTGAGACGAACTCCCACAACCGCGCCCGCTGCCGCGGATCGAGCCCGACGCTGGGCTCGTCGAGCAAGAGCACGACGGGACGGGCAAGCAGTCCGATAGCGATATTGACCCGCTGCTGGTTGCCGCCGGAGAGCTTGGCGACGAGCTCGTTTCGCCGCTCCGCGAGCCCAGTCAGCTCCAGCATCTCCTCCACCGCACCGCGCGGGTCGTCGTGCTTCTCGAGGCGAGCGAACAGCAGCAGGTTCTCCCCCACCGTCAAGCGCCGGTAGAGCGCCGCCTGCTGCGGCACCCACCCCACATCCCCGTTAGCCGAGCTCACGTCACCCCCATCCGGCTTCAAGGTCCCGGCCAGAATCGAGAGCAACGTCGTCTTCCCCGCCCCATTGGGCCCGATAACCGCCACAAGCTCCCCCGGCTCAGCGGTGAGGCTGACTCCGCGCAAAGCTTCGCGCTCCCCATACCTCTTGACCAGCCCCGTCGCCTCCACGGCGGAGAACGCTACCGCTAGCCCGTTTGAGTGTTTGTTAGGCGGCGGTAGAGGCGAGGCCCAGTGGTCCCGGCCCATACAATCGAGCCGATGCAGTTCCCAAGCACCCGCATGCGCCGCCTACGGCGCAACGAGACCCTGCGTGGCCTGGTCCGCGAGACCGAGCTGTCGCCGGCGCACCTGATCCAGCCTGCCTTCGTCGTCGCCGGCGAGGGTGTCCGCGAGGAGGTCGAGTCGATGCCGGGGATCGAACGCTTCTCGATCTCCGAGCTGGTCGCCGAGGCGACCGAGATCGCCAGCGCCGGGATCGGCGCGGTCCTGCTCTTTGGCGTGCCGGCCGACAAGGACGAAACCGGCTCCGGCGCCTACGACGACGAGGGCATCGTGCAGATGGCGGTGCGGGCGTTGAAGGAGGCCCACCCCGAGCTGACGGTGATCACCGACGTCTGTCTCTGCGAGTACACCACGCACGGTCACTGCGGCTTCCTCCGCGACGGCGAGGTCGACAACGACCTTACGGTCGAGCTGCTGGCCAAAACCGCGATCTCCCACGCCGAGGCGGGCGCTGACGGGGTGGCGCCGAGCGACATGATGGACGGCAGGGTCGGCACGATCCGCCACCAGCTCGACGAGGAGGGCCACGCGGCAACGCCGATAATCGCCTACAGCGCCAAGTACGCCTCGGCCTTCTACGGGCCCTTCCGCGATGCGGCCGAGTCGACCCCCGAGTTCGGCGACCGGCGTGGCTACCAGCTCGATCCGGCCAACGCCGCCGAGGCGGTCCGGGAGGCCCAGCTCGACCTCGACGAGGGTGCGGACATGCTGATGGTCAAGCCGGCGACCCCGTACCTCGACGTCGTGCGGCGGGTCAAGGAGGAGACCGGCGCCCCGCTCGCCGCCTACCATGTCTCCGGCGAGTACTCGATGCTGAAGGCGGCAGCCGCCAACGGCTGGATCGACGAGCGCGCCGCCGTGGTGGAGACCCTGACCTCGATCCGCCGCGCCGGCGCCGACGCGATCGTCACCTACTACGCGAAGGAGGCCGCAGCTTGGCTCCGGTGAAAGTTCCCCAGTCGAAGGCCCGCTCCCGCAAGGGCGGCGCGGCGATTCCGCTGGACGAGACCGACAAGCGGCTGATGAACCTGCTGCAGTCGAGCTTCCCGCTCGACCACGAGCCCTTTGCCCTGCTCGCATCCGAGGCGGAGCTCGACCTCGAGGACGTCCTCGCCCGCACCCGGCGCCTGCTGGACGAGCGGATCATCCGCGAGATCACGCCGATCTTCGACACCCGCGCGCTCGGCTACGAGTCGATGCTGGTCGCCGCCAAAGTCGACGCCGAGAACCCCCAGCGCGCCGCCGCCGCGGTCAACGCCCATCCCGGCGTCTCCCACAACTACCTGCGCACCCACGACTTCAACCTCTGGTTCACGATCGCCGTGCCGCCGGACTCCGCGCTGGGCATGGCGGGCAGCCTGGAAGCGCTGATGCGCGAGACCGGCGCTGAGTCGATGCGCCAGCTCCCCACCCTGACCCTGTTCAAGATCAACATGAACCTGGAGATGGAGAAGGGCACCGACGCGCTTGCCGCCGCGGTCGAAGCGGCACCGCCGCGGGAGCTGGAGCGCCAGCCCTACGACGAGCGCGACGTCGCCACGATCCAGGCCATGCAGGGCCCGATGGAGGCGGTCGAGCGGCCCTACGACGCCGCCGCCGAGGAGCTGGGGATCCCGACCGACGAGCTGCTGGAGCGACTGCGGGACATGGTCGACCGCAAGCTGCTGCGGCGGGTCGCCGCGATCCTCTACCACCGTCGCGCCGGCTTCTCGGCCAACGGCATGGGCGTCTGGAAGGTTCCCGAGGCGGAGATCATGGAGACGGGCGGGCGCATGGCTTCCTTCCGGGGCATCTCCCACTGCTACCAGCGGCCGACCTACGAGGACTGGCCATACAGCGTCTTCACGATGGCCCACGGCCGCTCGAAGGAGGAGTGCGACGCGATCCTCGACTCGATCGCCGAGGAGTGCGGGATGGGTCCCGAGGACCGCGCCACGCTCTACTCCTCGACCGAGTACAAGAAGATCCGGCTGCGCTACTTCACCGACGACTACGCGCGGTGGGACGCTGAACATTCGTAGTTACGATCGGTCGGCGGAGCTGTACCGCCGGGCGTTGAGAGTTATGCCGGGCGGGGTCAACTCTCCCGTGCGGGCGATGCGGCAGATCGACCGCGAGCCGATCTTCATCGACCGCGGCGAGGGCTGCGAGCTGATCGACGTCGACGGCAACCGCTACGTCGACTGGGTCTGTTCCTGGGGGCCGCTGATCCACGGCCACGCTCACCCCGACGTCGTCGCGGCCGTCAACGACGCAGCCGCTCGCGGGACCAGCTACGGGGCGGCGACTGCCGCGGAGGTCGAGCTTGCGGAAACGGTGGTGGATCGCATCCCGTCCGTGGAGATGCTGCGGTTGACCAGCTCCGGCACCGAGGCGGCGATGGGCGCGGTTCGGCTCGCCCGCGCCGTGACCGGCCGCGAGGTTGTGGTCAAGTTCGCCGGCGCCTACCACGGTCACTCCGACGGCCTGCTGGCCGAGGCCGGCTCGGGGCTCGCGACCCTCGCCATCCCCGCCAGCCCGGGAGTGACCGCCGCACAGACGGCGGGCACCGTGGTGGTGCCCTGGAACGATCGCGAGGCGGTCAACCGTGCCCTCGCGGGGCACCCGGTCGCCGCTCTGCTCGCGGAGCCGCTGCCGGCCAACATGGGCGTGGTCCCGGCCGCGCCGGGCTTCCTCGAGTTCCTCCGCGACGCAACCCGTGACGCGGGCGCGCTGCTCGTCTTCGACGAGGTGATCAGCGGCTTCCGGGTCGCCGCCGCCGGCGCCCAGCAGCTCTACGCCGTCGAGCCCGACCTGACGATTCTCGGCAAGGTGCTCGGCGGCGGCTTGCCCGCGGCCGCCTTCGGCGGGCCGGCGCCGGCGATGGAACGCGTCGCCCCCGCCGGCGACGTCTACCAGGCGGGGACGCTGTCGGGCAACCCGCTGGCGGTTGCGGCCGGGCTGGCGACGCTGCGGCGGCTGGACCCCGGCGCCTACTCGCGACTCGAGGAGCTCACCGGCCAGCTCGCCAACGGGCTGCGCGAGCTGACGGTCGGGCGACCGCTGACCGTGGCCTCGGCCCCGGGTCTGCTGACCCTCTTCTTCAGCGCCGAGCCCGTAACCGACTTCGCGGCTGCAGCGACCTGCGACCTTGCGGCCCACGCCCGCTTCTGCCGGGCGATGCTCAACCGCGGCGTCTACCCGCCGCCCTCGCAGTTCGAGGCCTGGTTCGTCTCGCTCGCCCACGACGAGGCCGCGATCGAGCGCACGCTCGAGGCCGCGGGGGAGTCGCTCGGAGAGGCCCTGGGATGAGCGTCGCGCTGCAGCAGCTCGCTCGGCAACTCCGCGAGGAGGACACGCCCATCTCCCCGCATGTGATCGCCCCCGACGAGGCCGCAACCTTCGCCCCCCCAGGCGAATACGCCTTCGTAATCGAGGCGGTGCGCGAGGGTTACCTCCTCCACTACGGCGAGCCGCGTCTGCTCGCTGGCCACGACCCCGATCTCGGCCTACTCGCCGGCGATTACCTCTACGCGCTGGGCATCGAACGCCTCGCCGCGCTCGGCGATACCGGGGCCGTGCACAGGCTCGCCGACCTGATCAGCACCTGCGCCCAACTTCACACCGAAGACCGCGCGGACGAGGTCCCAGCGGCCTGGGAAGACGTGATCCAGCACATTCTGAGCCCTAAAGACGCGACCTGACCAAGCAGTTCAAGGACGCAGGGAGGAAGGCAAGGGGAGCGCACTCGAGTGCGTGACCCGCCGCCGCCCGACCGAGGACGCCGAAATGCGCAGTGTCAGGTCGCGTCTTTCAGCTCACCGTGCAGTCGCGGATCAACGTCGTGACCACATGCTGGTTTTCCGCGAAGCCGAAGTTCGCCCTGGCGAACGGGTAGACGGCGCCAGGGAATCCTTCGGGAGCGGCGCAGCCGGCGCTTATGAAGCTGTGCTTCTGGCCTTCGTAGGTGTAGACGCGGCGCAGCTTCATGTCGAAGTGGGTGATATAGGCCCACTGGCGAGCGGGCTTGGGCAGGGTCGTTTTGATCACCGTGCCGAAGGTGCCCTGCTTTTCGAAGACGTTGAAGGTGAGCACGAAGGCCGACGGCGGCTTGCGCCCGTAGACCTGCGCGAGAAGCCGACGGTGCCCGTCGGCGGGTTTCGCGTGGAAGACGAGCAGCGGACCTTTAAACGTGAACGGCGATTGATTGGCGAGGTGGACCCGAACCTGGACGTTGCCGTTGCCGACGATCGCGTTGCCACAGATCCGCCGCGCCGCCTCGATCGTGGCCGGCTGAATCCGTCGCACGCGGCAGGTCGCCAGCCCACGATCGAAAATTGTGCCAGCCTGGTTGATCCCCACGGCGATCGTGCGCAGCTGCGGAGGCGGGTCGAGGCCTTCGGCCGATTTGAAGGTGCTGTCGAGAGTGACGGTCACCGGCGCCACCCCGGTTCTGGGCAGTGCCCGGGGGGAGATGCCCCCATCGACGGAGACGACGACGTCGCCCTCCCGTTCGACCTCCGCCCGGGCGACCCCGGCCAAGGCCAGGGT
>DAIRWC010000093.1:0-6802 GCA_036802505.1 Solirubrobacterales bacterium | reverse complement strand
CCCTGGGGGCGAGCGTCTACCTGGTCGAGGTGCTCGAGATCCTCAACCTGCGCAACATGCGGCTGCGCCAGCTCGTCAGCGTGCGCCGTGACGCCGGCCGGCCCGTGCCGCAAGCGGAGCAGGTCGACCTCGCTGTCGCCCACGAGCTGGAGACCGGCAGCTTCCCTGCGATCGACCCGGAGACGGGCGAGTTCGAGGCGGTCGATCCCGCCGACCGGCCGGAAACGTCTTTATAGCGGACGCCCGAGGCCCTTCGGCGCTTGTGCGGAGTTGTTACAACCGGCACGAACTGGCTCTAGAAAGCCAATCGTCGGACCTTTCGGATATAGTCGCTCGTCCGCCCGCTCAGATGAGACGGGCGGCTTTTTCTGACGTTATGTCTCCTCCCAAGCATGTCGATCTCCTGGTGCTAGCCGCCGCCCTTGCCGTGTTCGTGCTCGGTGGGCTGCCCCTGCTCGGCTACGCGGTAGCCGCCGGGGCCTGGCTCGCGCAGCGGGGGATCCAGGTGCTCGCCGCCCGCCGCGTCAGCAACGAACTGGCCAAGGGCAATCGCCAGAAGGCGATGGGTACGGTCGCGGCTACGGCATTGGGGCGGGTCTGGCTGATGGTCACCGCCGTTCTGCTGGTCGGCATCGCCGAGCGTGAAGCCGGCCTCTCCGCCGCATTGCTGCTGCTCGCCCTCTTCACGATCTCCTTCGCCGCGCAGGGCCTCGTCTACCTGCTCGAGCCCGAAGCGCGGGAGATCAAAGCCCCGTGAAGACCCGCAGCAAAGTCCTGATCGGCCTCGGCGGCTATCTCGCATTGGCGATCGCGATGTTGCTGATCTTCGGCAACTCCGGCAAGAACGAAGAGTTCAAGCCCCAGAACGAGTTCAAACTCGAAGAATGGGTGCCGATCCACCTCGGCAGCCTCGATCTCAGCATCAACAAGGCCGTCCTCTACCTCGTCCTCGCCAGTGCCCTGACGATCTTCGCGATGACCTGGATCTCGCGCCGCATGGCGCAGAAGCCCAACCGCGTCCAGACCGCGGTCGAGCTCGCCTACGACCTGACCAAGAACAACATCACCGGCGGCAACATGGACAACAAGACCGCGATCCGCTGGTTCCCCTTCCTCGGTGCCCTCTTCTTCTTCATCTGGTTCTCGAACATGATCGGCTTCATCCCGCTGCCGATCAACACCGAGCACACGGTCAACGTCTTCGGGCTGGAAATCCCGGCCTTCGCGATCTACGCGGCGACCGCGAACATCTCGATCCCGCTGGTGCTGACGCTGGTGGTCTGGATTTCCTACCACGTCGAAGGGATCCGGGCCAAGGGCTTCTTCTCCTACTTCGCCAGCTGGCTGCCCCCGGGCCTGGAGGAAATGAGCCCGTTCGGCAAGGCGGCGATCTTCCTGATCGAGGTGATCTCGCACTTCGTGCGGCTGATCTCGCTCTCCGTGCGTCTCTTCGCCAACATCCTCGCCGGTCACCTGCTGCTGCTCTTCATGGGCGGCGGGCTCGCCGTGCTGCTCGGGATCGCCGCACTCGGCACGCTCACCTTCCCGCTCGCCTTCGCCTTCTTCATCTTCGAGGTCGGCCTCGTCGCCACCTTGCAGGCGTTTATCTTCTCGACCCTCACCGCGATCTACATCGGCGGAGCGACCTCCGCAAGCCACTAGACAAAGGAGCACTGTTCTCACTATGGATCTGTCCCCCGTCGCCGCCGCGGTCACCGATGAAGGTGTCAAAAGCGCCGGCAAAGCGATCGCCCTCGGCGTAGGAGCCGGCCTCGGCTCGATCGGCGCCGGCATCGGCGTCGGCTTCATCTTCGGTAAGGAGATCGAGTCGGTAGCCCGCCAGCCCGAGATGAAAAGCGAGCTCGAAAGCATCCGCTGGCTCGGCTTCGCGCTGACCGAGGCGGTCGCCTTCTACACCTTCATCTTCGGCCTCATCGCCTTCTTCCTCTCCTAGGGGATGGGAGTTCTCGGCCACATATCCACGCTTCCCATCGCTGCCGAGAGCAGCGAATCGGGCGGCAGCTTCCTCGTCTCGCCGGGTCTCGGCCTGATGATCTGGACGCTGGTCCTCTTCCTCTTCACGATGTGGGTGTTGAGCAAGATCGCCTTCCCGAAAATCCAGGAGGCGCTCGACAAGCGGGCCAAGACGATCGCCGAGTCGATCGACGCGGCCGAACGGCAGCGGCGCGAATCCGACGAGCTGCTCGAGGAGTACCGCGGGCGCCTCGCCGAGGCTCGCGAGCAGGCCGACGACATCATGGCCCGTGCCCGCAAGGCGGCGGAGACCGCTGAAACGGAGGCGACCGCGGCCGGTAAGGAGAAGCGCGAGGAGCTGGTTGCGGCCGCGACGCGCGACATCGAAGCGGAGACGCGGCGTTCGCTGCAGCAGATCCGCAAGGAGGTCGCCGACCTGACCGTGCTGGCTACCGAGAAGGTCACTCGCAAGAGCCTCAACGCCGAGGACCAGCGCCGCCTGGTCGAGGAGGCGCTCTCGGAAGTCGACTTCACCAGCCTCTCGGGGGCGGAGAACTAGAGATGCAGGACCCAGCTCGCGTATACGCCGAGGCGCTCTTCGACGTCGCCAAGCAGAAGGGCAAGCTCGACCCGATCGGGGCCGATCTGGCCCAGTTCGCCGACGCCGTCGAGGCCAACCGCGAGCTGCAGGTCTTCTTCTTCAGCCCGCACTTCGCCTCGGCCGAGAAGGTCGAGGGGCTCGGGCGGGCGCTCTCCGGCGTCGATCCGGAGCTGGTCAACTTCCTCGAGCTGCTGATCGAGAAGGGGCGGATGACGGAGGTCTTCCGCATGCGCCGTGAGTTCGAGCAGATGTGGAAGAAGGAGAACAAGCGGATCGACGTGACCGTCACCAGCGCGGTAGAGCTGGATCCGGCCGTGGTGGCCAAGGTCGGCGAGGAGATCGAGCGGCAGACCGGTCAGAAGGTCGAGCTGGCCAGCCGGGTCGACGGTGAGATCCTCGGTGGCATCGTCCTGCAGGTCGGAAACATGGTGCTCGACGCGAGCATCCGCAGCCGCCTGGACAAACTTCGAAAGAGCGTCGCCCAAGCGGCGTAAGGAGGAGTAGAGCACCCCAATGGAGATCAAGCCCGACGAGATTGCATCGATTCTGCGCGAGAGGATCGAGGGACTGGACACCGGCAGCGCCGATCTTTCCGAGGTCGGCACCGTGCTGTCAGTGGCCGACGGGATCGCCCGCATCCACGGCCTCGACAACTGCATGGCGCTGGAGATGCTCGAGCTGCCGCACGGGGTCACCGGCCTCGCCCTCAACCTCGAGGCAGACAACGTCGGCGCCGTGCTCTTCGGCGAGTGGGACAAGATCGTCGAGGGCGACACGGTGAAGCGCACCGGGCACCTGCTGCGGATCCCCGTCGGCGACCACCTGCTCGGCCGCCTCGTCGACCCGCTAGGCCGCCCGCTCGACAACAAGGGCGAGATCGCCACCGACCAGACGCGCCCGGCCGAGTTCAAAGCACCGGGTGTCGTCGAGCGCCAGCCGGTGACCGAGCCGGTGCAGACGGGGCTGATGTCGATCGACGGGATGATCCCGGTCGGCCGCGGCCAGCGAGAGCTGATCATCGGCGACCGCCAGACCGGCAAGACGGCGATCGCGATCGACACGATCATCAACAACCGCGACAAGGACATGATCTGCATCTACGTCGCGATCGGGCAGCGGATGTCGACGGTCGTCCAGCTCAAGGAGGTGCTGGAGGAGAACGGCGCGATGGAGAACACGATCATCGTCGCCGCCCCCGCCGACGAGGCCGCGCCGATCAAGTTCATCGCCCCCTATGCCGGTTGCGCGATGGGGGAGCACTTCCTCTACAACGGCAAGCACGCGCTCTGCGTCTACGACGATCTGACCAAGCACGCCTACGCCTACCGCCAGATGTCGCTGCTGCTGCGGCGCCCGCCCGGCCGCGAGGCGTACCCCGGCGACGTCTTCTACCTGCACTCACGGTTGCTCGAGCGGGCGGTGAAACTGAACGACGAGCTCGGCGGCGGCTCACTGACCGCTCTGCCGATCATCGAGACCCAGGCCTCCGACGTCTCCGCCTACATCCCGACCAACGTGATCTCGATCACCGACGGCCAGATCTTCCTCGAGTCCGACCTGTTCAACTCGGGCGTGCGGCCGGCGATCAACGTCGGCATCTCGGTCTCGCGGGTCGGCGGCAACGCCCAGACCAAGGCGATGAAGAAGGTCGCCGGGAAACTGCGCCTCGATCTCTCCCAGTACCGCGACCTCGAGGCGTTCGCCCAGTTCGGCTCCGAGCTCGATCCGGAGACGCAGAAAACGCTCAACCGCGGCGAACGGCTGGTCGAGCTGCTCAAACAGAAAGAGCGCGAACCGCTCGAGATGGCCGACCAGGTCGCCGCGATCTACTCCGGCACCGGCGGCTTCCTCGACCGGATCAAAACCGAGCGGGTCGGCGAGTTCCTGCGCGACCTGAAGCTCCACCTGCACTCCGAGAAGTCCGAGCTGCTGGTGCGGATCTCGGAGACCGGCAAGCTCGAGGAGGCCGACGAGGAGGAGCTCGGCGCCGCGATCCGCGCCTTCGTCGACGACTTCGGCGCCGACTTCGACGAGCACGGCGACCCGCTCGAGGAGGCCGTAGCCGCGTAATGGCCTCGCAGAAGGACGTCAAGAATCGCATCGCGTCGATCAAGAACATCAACAAGATCACGCGGGCGATGGAGATGGTCGCCGCGGCGCGGCTGCGTCGGGCCGAGCAGCGGATCGCGCAGCTGCGCCCCTACGCCCAGGGCATGCGCAAGCTGCCCCGCCGCGCCGCCGAGCAGGCGGGCGGGGTGCCGCGCGTGCCGGTGCTGACCGAGCGCGAGGACGTCAAGCGCGTCGGCATCGTGCTGGTCACCGGCGATCGCGGCCTTGCCGGCGCCTTCAACACGAACGTGATCCGCGACGGCCTGCGGCTGCGCGACGAGTGGCGGGAGAAGGGGGCCGAGACGGCCTTCTCGGCGGTCGGCCGCAAGGGCGTCTCCGCGCTGACCTTCCGCAAACAGGACGTGCGCACTTCCTACGTCGGCTTCACCGACCGACCGGGCTTCGCCAACGCGCGTGAGATCGGCGAGGAGCTGACCGCCCGCTACGTCGACGAGGACCTGGACCGGGTCGAGCTCGTCTACAACCGCTACGTCTCGCCGCTGACCCAGCACGTGTGGCGGCAGACGCTGCTTCCCCTCCAGCAGGCCGACGTGATCGGCTCCGGCGCCGAAGAGGAGGAAGAGGAGAGCGAGGAGACCGAGATCGAGAAGGCCCACAGCCGAGCGCTGTGGGAGTACGAGCCCGACGCCGAAGAGCTGCTGGCGCAGCTCATCCCCGAGTACGTGAACATCTCGGTCTACCGGGCGCTGCTCGAGTCGGCGGCCTCCGAGCTGGGGGCGAGGATGACGGCGATGCGCAACGCGGCGGAGAACGCCGAGACGATGATGGACGACCTGACCCTGGAGATGAACCGGGCCAGGCAGGCGGAGATCACCCAGGAGATCCTCGAGGTAGTCGCCGGCGCCGAGGCGCTCGGCTAACCAGAGCTTCGATCAGAGAGACGAGAAAAGGAACCAATGGCTGAGAGCAACGGAAGCAACGTAGGGCGAGTCGAGCAGGTGACCGGCGTCGTCGTCGACGCCGTCTTCCCCGACCAGCTGCCGGGGATCTACTCGGCGGTCAAGATCGAGATGGCCGGTGACGAGGATCGCGAGGCGACCGAGCTGGTCTGCGAGGTCCAGCAGCACCTCGGCGACGACCGCGTCCGCACCGTGGCGATGGACGCCACCGACGGCCTCCAGCGCGGCGACAGGGTGATCGACACGGGCGGTCCGATCTCGGTTCCGGTCGGCGACGCGACGCTGGGCCGCATCTTCAATCTGCTCGGCGAGCCGATCGACAACGGCGAGCCGATCGAGGCGGGCGAGCGCTGGCCGATCCACCGCTCGGCGCCCCAGGCTTCAGACCTCGCCCCGACCCAGGAGATCCTCGAGACCGGGATCAAGGTGATCGACCTGCTCGCGCCCTACGCCAAGGGGGGCAAGGTCGGCCTCTTCGGCGGCGCGGGCGTCGGCAAGACCGTGTTGATCCAGGAGCTGATCCGTTCGATCGCCGAGGAGCACGAGGGCCTCTCCGCCTTCTGCGGCGTCGGCGAGCGCTCGCGCGAGGGCAACGACCTCTGGCTCGAGATGAAAGAGTCGGGCGTGATCGACAAAACGATGCTCGTCTTCGGCCAGATGAACGAGCCGCCCGGCGCGCGCCTGCGCGTCGCCCTCTCCGGGCTGACGATGGCCGAGTACTACCGCGAGCAGGGCGGGCAGGACGTGCTGCTCTTCATCGACAACATCTTCCGCTTCGTCCAGGCGGGCTCGGAGGTCTCGGCGCTGCTCGGCCGGATGCCCTCCGCGGTCGGCTATCAGCCGACCCTGGAGACCGAGATGGGCGAACTGCAGGAGCGGATCACCTCGACCGAGCGTGGCTCGGTCACCTCGGTGCAGGCGGTCTACGTGCCGGCGGACGACTTCACCGACCCGGCTCCGGCGTCGGTCTTCGCCCACCTCAACGCGACCACGGCGCTCTCGCGGTCGATCTCCGAGAAAGGGATCTACCCGGCCGTCGACCCGCTCGACTCGAGCTCGACGATCCTCAAGCCCGACGTCGTCGGCGAGGACCACTACCGCACCGCGACCGACGTCCAGGAGGTATTGCAGCGCTACAAGGAGCTGCAGGACATCATCGCGATCCTCGGCATCGACGAGCTCTCCGACGAGGACAAGC
>DAIRWC010000092.1:0-6905 GCA_036802505.1 Solirubrobacterales bacterium | reverse complement strand
CGTCGAGAGTCGACGAGCCGGCGAGGATCCGCTCGCCCTGGGCGGCGGCCCAGCGGTCGCCGGCGATCGCCAGCGCCGCGGAACCCTTGCCGAGGTCCGTGGGAGTCCCCTCCTCCACCTCGACCGCCAGCTCCTTCTCGACACTGCGACCGGGAACGGCCTCGCCTGCGGGCAGCGCTTCTTCGAGCCGCTCCAGCACCGCGCGGAGCTCGAACTCGCGCATGAAATCGCGCAGGGCGCCGCGGTCGGGCTCGGAATCCATCGCCGCGGCGAGGTCGACGCCGGTCTCGATCTCGTACTGCAGCGTCGCCAGCTGCTTCGACATGCGCGCGTCGTCGGCGTGCTCGACCAGGTTTTGCTTGCGTTTGGCGCCGGAGATCTCGTCGACGCTGGCCAGGACCCGCTCCAGAGTGCCGAACTGCTGCAACAGCTGGGTCGCGGTTTTCTCGCCGATCCCCGGGACGCCGGGAATGTTGTCGGAGGTGTCGCCGCGCAGGCCCATCAGGTCGGTGATCAGGTCCGGGGGCACGCCGTAGCGCTCCTGCACGGCGGCCTCGTCGTAGATCTTGGTCTCGGTGATGCCGCGCGAGGTGCTCATCACCCGCACGCCGGGCCCGACCAGTTGGTAGGCATCGCGGTCCCCGGTCACGACCATTACCGGGATCCCCTCTTCGCGCGCCTGCCGGCTCAGCGAGGCGATCACGTCGTCGGCCTCGAAGCCCTCGACCTTGACGTTCGTATAGCCGAAGGCCTCGACCAGCGGCATCAGGTTCGGCCACTGCTCGCGCAGCAGGTCGGGCCGCGGTTTTCGCCCGGCCTTGTAGAGGTCGTAGGTGACCTCGCGCCCCGACATCCCGGCGTCCCAGGCGACGACCACCCCAGCGGGGTGGTGCTCGTCGATGATTTTCACCAGCATCGATGCGAGCCCATAGATCGCGTTGGTCGGCCGCCCGTCGCTGGTCCCGATCGACTCCGGCAGGGCGAAGAACGCCCGGTAGGCAAGCGAGTTGCCGTCGATCAGAAAGAGCTCGGGCGTTTCGGAGACAGCGGCTGCGTCAGGCGACATCGGCGCCAACTCTAAGGGCAGCGCCGACACCTCCACTCCCCGCGGAAGAGACCGACGCGCGGGTTGCCCCCGGTCAGGTCCGCGGCTCTGCGACCGGGAAAGTCGACCGTGAGAGATCCGCTCCACCGATTGAGCGGGAGTGCGCCGCGATGAAACGCGGCGCTTCCAACAAATGGCGGTGGGGGTTCGACCGTGGCGAGTTGCAGAGTCGGGTCATACTCGAAAGCGGCTGAGCGCCCGACGACGCTGATGGAGCGTTCGATCTGGAGCCTCCCAACTCGTTCGGCGACCGACGCAGAGAAGAACGAGTGGGTCAATGGGTGGTTCTTGTGTGCTTCGAAGCGAAATCCACCCGGCCGCAGGCGATCTGTCCCAACCGTGATGCCGGCGCCCGGAAGATTCGGGCCAGTGCCACTCGGACCGGCGATGCTCGGGCAGAGCGCTTCGCCGATGAAGCGGAGATCGCCTTCGGCTCTCGTCGCGTGCACTTCGGCGTATCCGCCCTCGCCGCGGAAATCGATCCTCCCTTCGAACACGTCGGGTTCGAATTCGATCGGCTTCCGTCCGCAGGGTGCCCTCTCGGTTTTCGTTCGGCCAGATGCTCGAAAGCTGACGTCGATTGCCCCGAGTTCGCCCAGATCGGCCTGCATCGAGCCGGGGGTGATCTCGGCCGGAGCCACGTAAGTGACCAAGGCGCCTGGGCGGCTGACCACCAGCAGCAGATGCGAAGGCCGGCCCTTCGACTCCGGGGTTCCCCACGCCATCAACGAATACCCATTGCTCGCCCGCAACTCAAGCGGCTCCGGATATAAAGCGGGCCCTGAGTCCGCCGGCGCCATCCCCGGATTCATCCAGGAACCGATGATTGCCACACACAGCATCGCCGCGACCCCCCACAAGACGCTGAACCCCCCCTGCCGAGGAAACACGACTCTCTTCACACTCCGAGCGTACCCGAACCTCGGCGTATGACCCGTCGGTCGACCGATGTCGGACGGCGGGCGGCGAATCCGAGCCCTAAAGGGAGCCCCTCGCGGCCACCCACTCGCACGGCTGGCCGGTGACCTCGGCGATCAGGTCGAAGTCCTTGTCGTAGTGGAGCACGACCAGATCAGCGCGTGCGGCGGCTACCGCGATCATCGCATCCGACATCGAGGGGGCTCGATGCAGCGACCCACCCTTCTCGGCGAGCGCCTGGCAGATGTCCAGCGCCCGCTCCCAGTCGGAGTTGTCGAAGCGCGCCTGGTCGAGGGCCGCGAGGTCTTCGCGAAGAGCCCTGTACTCCTTGCCGTTGGAGGCGCTGTGAAGCAACTCCCACATGACCGGGCCGCAGGTCGCGATCTGGCCGGTCACGAGCCGGCGGCCAAAGCTCTCGCGCAGGGCCTGCGGCGCACTGGGGCGGCGCCCGTGCGCCCAGGCGCTGGTGTCAGCCAAATAGGCAGCCATACCTCAGTCGATGTCAAAGGTCCTGGGCTGGCGCATCGCCTTGAGCCGCTCGGGGAAATCCTCGGGCAACTCCAACTGGGCCAAGCGATCGAGATGAGCCTGGCGGACGACCCGCTGGAGCGACTCCCGCACCGTGGCGGTCATGCCCCTGGTGCCGGCAGCCTGTTCGGCTTCCCGGAGGAGCTCTTGGTCGACGATGAGCGAAGTACGCTTTCCCATCGGCATAGGATACCGCTCCATCGGCGGGAAAGTGCGTATGTCTCGTGTGGCAGTTTGCATATAGAGGTCTGCGCGCGGTGATCACTTCTCGCTCCAAGCCCCTGGCGAGCAAGGTTCTCCCCCCTGCCGGCCGACCAACCCACGCAATGTCCGGCGAACGAATCTGATTCGATAGCCGTTATGGCTGTCAGCGCTCAGTACAGCGTCACGATCCGGGTCGAGCTCGACGCGCGGCAGGAGCCCTTGGGCAAACTGACCGCGGCGATCGCCGAGGCGGGCGGACAGCTGCAGGGGGTCGACCTGGTCCCGGGCGCCGGCGGCGAGGGCAAACGCGTGCGCGAGTTCACGATCGACGCCCAGGACCGCGAGCACTGGGAGCGGATTCTGCGCGGGATCGGCTCGACCCGCGGCGCCAAGGTTCTCGACTACGTCGACCGCACGATGCAGATGCACCGCGGCGGCAAGATCTCGGTCGAGAACAAGTACCCGCTGAAGACGCGCGACGACCTCTCGATGGCCTACACGCCGGGCGTCGCCCGCGTCTGCCAGGACATCGCCGCCGACCGGGCCAAGGCCTTCGAGTACACGATCAAGAAGAACACCGTCGCCGTCGTCTCCGACGGCAGCGCCGTGCTCGGCCTGGGCAATATCGGCCCTGAGGCCGCGATGCCGGTGATGGAGGGCAAGGCGATGCTGTTCAAGGAGTTCGCCCAGGTGGACGCCTTCCCGATCTGCCTCGACACCCAGGACGCCGAGGAGATCATCAAGGCGGTCGAACTGATCGCCCCCACCTTCGGCGGGATCAACCTCGAGGACATCTCCGCCCCGCGCTGCTTCGAGATCGAGGAGCGACTGAAGAAGACGCTCGACATCCCGGTCTTCCACGACGACCAGCACGGCACCGCCGTGGTGACGATGGCGGCGCTCTTCAACGCATTGAAGATCGTCGGCAAGCCGATCGAGCAGCTGCGCGTGCTCGTGGTTGGCCTCGGCGCCGCCGGGGTAGCGGTGACCAAGATGATGCTCGCCTCCGGAGTCACGCACGTGGTCGGCTGCGACCGCCAGGGCGCGCTCTCGACCGAGCGCGAGGACTACCAAGCCGGCGAGATGAGCCCGATCAAGCGCTGGTACGCGGAGAACTCGAACCCGGAGAAGCTCGGCGGCCAGCCCGCCGACGTGATCGAGGGCATGGACCTCTTCGTCGGCCTCTCCGGCCCCGGGATCATCTCCGCCGAGGCGCTGGACAAGATGAACGACGACGCGATCGTCTTCGCGATGGCCAACCCGACCCCCGAGGTGATGCCCGAGGACGCGGCTCCCTACGTGCGGATCATGGCCACCGGCCGCTCCGACTACCCGAACCAGATCAACAACGTGCTCTGCTTCCCGGGGATCTTCCGCGGCGCCCTCGACGCCGGCTCGCCCAACATCACCGAGGAGATGAAGCTGGCGGCCGCTCGCGGCATCGCCGAAGTGGTCGACGAGGACGACCTCTCCGAGGACTACGTGATCCCCAGCGTCTTCAACCGCGACGTCGCGCCGCTGGTGGCGAAGGCCGTCGTCGAGGAGGCCAAGCGCGAGGGCCTGGCCCGCTTCAGCGAGGAGACCGGCACCTTCTCCACGGTGGAGGTCGGTTAACCAGGTGAAGGTTCTCGTCACCGGCGCCAGCGGCTTCATCGGCTCGGCGCTGTGCGACGCGCTGCTCGCCCGTGGTGACACGGTCGTCGGGCTCTCCCGCGACCCGCAGCGCGCTCGCTCGACAAACCCGAGCGTCGTCTGGCACGCCTGGGAGCCGACCCTGGAACGACCGCCGGCGGCCGCGTTCGAGAACGTCGACGGCGTGGTCAACCTCGAGGGCGAGAAGATCAACCAGCGCTGGACCGACGACGCGAAGCGTCGGATCATGGAGAGCCGCCGCACGGGCACCCGCAACCTGGTCGCTGCGCTCGCCGGGCTCGAGAAAAAGCCCGGCGTCCTCGTCAACCAGTCGGCGATCGGCTTCTACGGCGACCGCGGCGATGCCATGGTCGACGAGTCGGCCGAGTCGGGTGAGGGCTACGACGCCGAGGTCGTGCGCGAGTGGGAGGCGGCGGCAGGCGACGCCGAGGGCGTCGGGGTGCGCCTCGCGATCGTCCGCACCGGGCACGTCCTCGACGCGAGCGGCGGCCTGCTCGGTGAACTGCTCACCCCCTTCAAGCTGGGAGTCGGCGGGCCGATCGCCGGCGGGCGGCAATACATGTCCTGGATTCACATCGAGGACGAGGTCGGGATCCTGCTCTGGGCGCTCGACAACGAGAAGGTCAGCGGCACGGTCAACTCGACCGCTCCCAACCCGGTCACCAACCGCGAGTTCTCCCACGCGATCGGCCGGGCGCTGGGTCGGCCGGCGTCGGTTCCGCTGCCGGGCTTCGTGCTCGACCTCAAATTCGGGGGCGAGTTCGGGAGGGTCTTGCGAGGAGGACAGCGGGTGATGCCGCGGCGGGCGCTCGACCTTGGGTATGAGTTTCGGTATCCGGAGATCGACGGGGCGCTTAAGAACTTGTTGTAGGTGGCAAGGCTCAAACAGCTATTCCAGCTTGTCCAGGACGGATGCTCGCAAGCTGCCTGAGCTGCCTTCTTCCACGGCTTGGAGGAGCTTTTTCATTGCTGCTTTCCCCGAGGTTTGGGGGAGTTGGGCGATGCCGGCGGTTTCTAGGATCGGCTCCGAGAAACGGGATGCGGCGCGGGACGGTTCTCCTATGTAGCCGACGGCAGCTGCGTCCTCGGTGGCGCGACGAGCGTTGGCACCGATCTGCGCGAGGTCGAGCTTCCGGGAGCTTTCAGCACTCGGCAAGCAGACAACACGAACATGAACGTCACCAGCTCGCCCCCCCTCCCGAGCAAGCTCGCTTTTAGCTTCAGCACAAAGCGACGCAGCCGCATAGACGCTGACAGTCGCCCCCGCATCAGCCCCTTCGCCCCCTCCACAACCAGCTCCGACAAGCAAGACGCAAGCAGCTACCAGCGCAAGGCTCGCCGCCAGGAGAGCCCTCGGCAGAGATCGGGTGCGACGGGTGTCCCCCTGCGGCAACTTGTGAGCCAGCCTCAGCGACTGAACCCCGGCAGAGTTCTCGGCGGCGGGTTGCAGCGGGGGGACACCCGTCGCACCCCCACCACTAGCCAAAGAAGACCTCAGCCTCTTCGTACAACTCCTTGGGAACCGTCTTAAGCTCAGCCGTAGCCTCGCCGATCCGCACCAGTTGGATATCGGTCCCGCGCAGCGCCGTCATCATGCCCCAGCTGCCGTTGTGAGCAGCGTCGATCGCGTGCAGGCCGAAACGGGTCGCGAGCACCCGGTCGAAGGCCGTCGGCGTGCCGCCCCGCTGCACATGCCCGAGCACGGTTGCCCGCGTCTCCTTGCCGGTCCGCTCCTCGATCTCGTGTTCGAGCCAGTGCGCGATGCCGCCCAGCCGGACGTGACCGAAGGCATCGAGTCCTTTGTCTTGGGCCTCGGGGATGCCGCCCTGCGGCTGCGCCCCCTCCGAGACGACGACGATCGGCGCGAAATGAGCCTCCAACCGCCGCCCGACGAGCCCACAGACCTCGTCCAGGTCGAAGGGCTGCTCGGGGATCAGGATGACGTTGGCGCCACCGGCGAGGCCGGCGTGAAAGGCGATCCAGCCGGCGTGGCGACCCATCACCTCGACGATCAGCACGCGGTGGTGGCTGTCGGCGGTGGTGTGGAGACGGTCGATCGCCTCCATCGCGATGTTGACCGCGGTGTCGAAGCCGAAGGTGTAGTCGGTTGCGCCGAGGTCGTTGTCGATCGTCTTCGGCACCCCGACCACCCGCACGCCATGCTCCTCGTGCAGTCGGGCGGCGACGCCGAGCGTGTCCTCACCGCCGATCGCGATCAGGCCTTCGACCCCTTCGCTCGCGATGCTCTCGACGATCCGCTCGGCGCCGCCGTCCTCCTTGAAGGGGTTGGTCCGTGAGGAGCCGAGGATCGTCCCGCCACGCGGCAGGATGCCCCGCACCTCAGGCACCCCCAGCGGCCGGCTGTCGCTATGCAGCGGCCCGTGCCAGCCGTCGCGGTAGCCGACGAACTCGTGACCGAGGTGTTCGACCCCCTTGCGGACGATCGCCCGGATCACCGCGTTGAGTCCTGGGCAGTCGCCCCCGCCGGTAAGCACGC
>DAIRWC010000091.1:0-6955 GCA_036802505.1 Solirubrobacterales bacterium | reverse complement strand
CCACCGGGCGGCCCTTGGCCAGGTAGTTGGCGCAGTTCTCGCCCTGGGCGCCGAAGACGGTGACGTTGAAGAAGTTGGGCTTGTCCACCCAATTGCCCGACCCGTCTTTGCGCCGGCTGTTGACGGCGACACGCAACTCGCAGACCGAGGTGCCGCTGTTGGTGCTGCGCAGTTCGGGGTCGGTCGTCAGGTTCCCGGTGATGACCACCACGTTGATGTTCGAAGCCGCCACGGCTCTCACTCCTCAAGATCGTTTATTGAGACACCAGTCTAAGAGCGCACGCGGCGCAACTCTCCCCCCGGAAGCCGGAATCTGCGCGAAAAGAGGAACTAGGCGGCAGAGTCGCCGGGGTCGCCCTCGGCGACCCCGGTCGGCGCTTCGGGCGCCTCAGGCTCGGCGACTGGCTCAGGGGCCTCGGTTGCCGGCTCGGGCGTCTCGGCGACGGGCTCCGCCTCGGCGGGCGGCTCAGCGACGGCGACCGGAGCAGGCGCCTCGGGAGCTGAGGCTTCAGGCTCGCTCTCGGCGGGGGCTGCCTGCGGCGCGCCCTGAGAAGGCCGCTCGCGCGATGCCGCGGGACCGGGCGCGCTGGTCGCCGGGGGTACCACCACGGGGGTGTCGGCGTCGACTTTGAAGATCCGGAAGCGCAGCACGCCGTCGGCGATCTTGAGGTTGTGGTCGAGTTGTTCGAGCAGCTCGGTCGGCGCCTCGAAGCGGAACCAGCGGTAGTCGGCCTCGTTGCGCTTGTTGATCTCGTAGGCCATCTTGCGCAGGCCCCAGACGTTCTCGTGCTTCAACGTCCCCGCGGCCTCGATCTGGCCCTTCGCCTCGTTGGCGACAGCGTCGCGGCCCGCGGCATCCTGCCCCGGGTCCAGCATCAGAACCAGCTCGTATTCGCGTGGTGCGGCCAAAACGGCGTCGGACTATAGCTAGCGGGGCGCAAACTCCATGGACCCGTCGTCCGGAGGCGCGGAAGCGGGGGCCGGTGGGGCGGCTTCTGGAGCGGGTGGAGAGGCGGCAGGGACTGGGGCTTCGGCGGGCGGGTCCTGTCGCGGAGCGGGGGTGCCCGGACCGGGCTGGGTTTTTCGCCTCGGCTTTTGCGGCCGTCCGAGATTGGGGTTGGGGCGAAAAACAGGACGCCGCCCCGTCCGAGCACCCCCGTTCCGCACCACCCGCCCGAGATGCCTCTTCGGCTGACGCCTTTTCAGCTTCGGCGACATAGCGACCACCCGAGGCAAGCCCACGTCAGCTGGCAAGGGTTCCGGAGCTGGCGGCTCTAGGAGAGCTGGAACAAGCTGAAGCGCAACAAGCCCAGCAATCACCACGGCAGCCCCTTTTGCCGCAAGCTGCCAGCGAACGCGCAGTCCCATACAGCTACCAAGCGCTCAGCCTGCGGAGTTCGCCCCCCCAGAAGCTATGGAGAGGAGAAGCGGGAGTTATCCCGGGAGTGCCTAGCGAAGCGGCTCCGCAGAGTTATGCCAAGCCGCGAAGCGGCACCAAATCCGTGAGCGAAGCGAACATAGGCACCTCCCGGGACAACTCCCGACCTCCCTACGCAACAGCCTCGCGAAGCTCGGCGATGTCCTTCAACTGCTCGTCGACCCAGTCCCCAGGATTGCGCGAGTAGATGATCTCCTTGAGGTGCTGCGCCCGCAGCTTGCGCTCTTCGGGCTCCATCGTCAGCGCCCGGTGGATCGCGTCGGCCTGCTCCTGGATGTCGAAGGGGTTGACCGAGAGGACGCAGTCGGCCAGCTCCTCGTGCGAGCCGGTGTTCTCGGAGAGCATCAGGACGCCGTCGCGGGTGTTGACGGCCGGCGCCTCCTTGGCGACGAGGTTCATCCCGTCGAAGATCGAGTTGACCATCAGCAGATCGAAGTGCTTGTAGCGGGCGACGGCCTCGGGGAAGTTCTCGTAGATCTTCAGGTCGATCGGCATCCAGTCGGTGGTGCCGTGCTTGTGGTTGACGACGGCGACCAGCGCCTCGATTTTCTCCAGATACTCGGCGTACTCGGGCACGTCCTGGCGCGACGGCTGTAGGTGGGCGATGAAGGTGACCTTCTCGCGGAACTCCGGGTGCTGGGCGAGGAAAGTGTCGAAGGCGGTGAACCCGCGCAATACGTTCTTGGAGAGGTCGGCGCGGTCGACGCGGATGATCAGGTGCTCGCGGCGGCGCTCCAGCACCTCGCGCTCCGCCGCCGCTACCTCGGGCGACTCGGCCGCGCGACGCAGACGTTCGGCGTCGATCGAGAGCGGATAGGCCCGCGCCACGGTCTCCCCGCCGGCGTGTCGCACGAGGGCGCGGTCGTAGTCGACGTCGACCTCGAGCAGTTCGTCGCAGCAGCGGATGAAGTTGAGGCAGTAGGCGTGGGTGTGGAAGCCGATGATGTCGTTGGCGAGCATGCCGCGGAAGATCGCCTCGCGGATCCGGCCGGGCAGGATCCGCCAGCTGTCCGGCTGGGACCAGGGGATGTGGACGAAGTGGTGCAGGAAGGCGTCCGGCCGCTCGGCCCGGATCATCCCCGGCACCGTGTAGAGGTGGTAGTCGTGGAGCATCACCAGCGGCCGCTCGCGCCCCTCGATCTGGCCGAGCACGGCGCGGGCGATGTCGCCATTGACGGCCTGGTAGCCCTCGTCCCAGGCGTCGAGCTCCTCCTGGCGGATGTCGGGAGCATTTGAGAGGTCCCAGAGGTAGTGCTGGATGAACCAGAGGATCGGGTTGGCGATCACGTTGTAGAAGCCGTCGTAGGCGGCGGGGTCGCTGCCGACCAGCAGGACCTTGTAATCGATCCCGTCGATCGAGAGCTCCACCGGCCCGCCGCGCTCCTCGGAGACGGCGACGTCCTCGTCGGTCATCGCCGAGGCGATCCAGAGCGCCTCCCGGTGGGAGACCAGCCCGGAGAGCGCCGTGACCAGACCCCCGCCACCGCGCCGCACTGTGCGCTCGCCCTCCTCGTCGCGCTCGAACTGGGCCGGCCCGCGGTTGGAGACGATGATCAGCGGATCGGATTCGGGCATCGGCCTCTCAGCCTACCCGCCCGCCGCCGCCTATTCGTCGAGCTCGGTCAGCAGCTGCAGCCAGTCGCGCAGCAGGCGAGGCGAGAGGAACTCGCGGCGGGCGTGTTCCTTGCCCGCCTTGCCCAGTCGCTTGCCCAGCTCGGGGTCGGCGAGGATCTCGATGCAGCGCCGCGCGCACTCCGAAGGCGAGTCGACCAAGTAGCCGCTGATGCCGTCCTCGATCTGCAGCGGGATGCCACCGACGTTGCCGGCGACCGTCGGCCGACCCTTCCAGAGCGCCTCGGTGACGGTCAGGCCGAAGCCCTCGCGGATCGACTTCTGCAGGCAGACGTCGGACTGCGACTGGAAGGCGTTGACCTCGATCGCGCCGACGTTGTTGAGGTTGTTGAGGATCTTGATGTCCTCGTCGCCCTCGGCGTATTCGACGGTCTGCTGGAAGAAGTCCCAGCCCTCGGGGTCGTCGGTCGCCATCGAGCCGACCAGGGCAAGCTGCACGTCGGGCATCTCGACGGTCACCTCGCGGTAGGCGTCGATCACCCCGATCGGGTCCTTCCAGGGGTCGAAGCGCGAGACCTGGGTGATCAGCGGCCGGTCGACGTCGATCCCGAACTGGTTGCAGACGTATGCGGCGTCGTCGGGCGAGAAGGCCATGTTCTTCGGCGAGAGCGGATCGATCGCCGGCGGGATGATGCGGATGCCGTCGTGGCCGTTCATCCCGCCGGGCACGTAGGTCGGCTGGTGCCAGACCGTCGCGTCGTACTCCTCGATCAGCGGCTGCAGTCGGGCGATCGGCGCCGGGTTCGGCTCGGAGAGATCGATGTGACAGCGCCAGATCCAGTTGCGGCTCTTCGCCGTGGCTCCGCGGCGCAGCCCGATCGGCTGGGGGTCGTGGACGATGATCGTGTCCCACTCGCCTTTGAGGCCGTCGGCGTTGATTGCGTTGATTTCGTCGAAGACCGCCCACTGCGCGTCGCTCAGCGTCTCCTCGGCGCCCTGCAGAGAGTTATGCAGCAGCTTGGTCGCGTTGAAGAACTCCTCCTTGCCGAAGATCACGTGCCAGTGGGCGTCGATCCCGGCGTCGCGCATCAGCGGCACGATCGTGTAGAGGATCTCCGAGACCCCGCCGCCGAAGGCAGTCGCGCTGACGTGGAGCACGCGCTGTCCCTCGAGCGGCTTGGCCAGCTCGCGGATCCGTTCGCTCAACTCCTTCCCAGCAATGTGGGTGTAGTCGGAGAGGGACTTGTGGCCGAGGGAGACTTCCTGAAGCATCGGCGATTTCTACAGGCAACGGCGGCCGGACGACGCGCGACTGCTCAACTGCCGGGTTCGGCGACCGGGCGCTTGCTCAAGGTGATCTCCACCGTTTCCCGATCGCCGTTGCTGTGGAGAACGTCGACTTTGACCTTTTCGCCGGGCTGGAAGTCGGAGATGAAGCGGGCGAGGTCGTCCGGTTCGACGACCTGCCGGCCGTTCACGGCGAGGATCGTGTCGCCACCTGCCTGGTAGGGAATTCCCTGGAAACGGACCTTTTCGTCACCGCCCTTCAGGCCGGCTTCGTCGGCCGGGCCGCCGGGGATCACTTCGGCCAGCAGCCCGCCGTGGTCGGTGTCGAGGCCGAGCTTGGCGGCGAGTTGCGGGTAGAGCGCCTGGGTGCTGACGCCGACGTAGGCGTACTCGGCGCCACCCTTCCGCTCGAGCTGGGCGAGGGAGCGCTTGACCGCCGAGATCGGCACGGCAAAGCCGACGCCGTCGTTGGCGCCGGAGTTGGTCTCGATCTGCTGGTTGATGCCGACGACGCGGGCGCCCGCTTCGAGCAGGGGCCCACCGGAGTTGCCTGGGTTGATCGATGCGTCGGTCTGGATCGCGCCCTCGATCTGGAACTGGGTGAGCGAGCCGACCGAGCGGTCGATCGCCGAGACGATCCCCACCGAGAGCGACGATTGCTCGCCGAACGGGTTTCCGATCGCGGCCACCGGCTGGCCGACCACGAGGTCGTGGTCGTCGCCCAGCTCCAGCGGGTGCAGGGCGAAGCCGTCGGGCTTGACTTCGAGCAGGGCGACGTCGGCAAACGGGTCGAAGCCGACGATCTTCGCCGGCACCTCGTTGCGGTCGGGGAACCCGACGAAGACGGCCTTCGCCTCCTTGCGGTCGCTGCCTTCGCCATCGGTGACGACGTGGGCGTTGGTGACGATCCTGCCCTTGGCGTCGAGGACGAAGCCGGAGCCTTCCGCGGCGCTCTGGTCGAAGATCGAGCGAATCGTGACCACGCCCGGCGAGGCTTCGCGGTAGACCTTCGCTGCGTCGAAGCCCTCGCTGGCCGTCTGCACGACGACCTGGGTCGTCGTCTTCGTCGCTTCTGGCGCGCCGGTTCCCGAGCTGCTGGCTTCGTTGCCACCGCAGCCAGCGAGCAGCGCCAGAGCCAGCAGCGCCGGCAGCGCTGCCGAGGTGGCTCGGCGGCGGCTCACGCGGGCGCCTTCGCCGGCTCGCCGGCGATCGGCGCCGGGGCTCCTGGAGGTGCGTGGGGAAGGTCGAGGGTGAAGGCGGTGAAGCGGCGGCTGGAGGAGATCGCGATGCTGCCGTCCATCCGCTGCGTCAGCTCGCGCGCGATCGCGAGGCCGAGCCCGGAGCCGCCGGCGGAGTCGGCCGTGTAGAAGCGCTCGAAGATGCGCTTCTGAGCCCGTTGGGGGATGCCGCTGCCGTCGTCGGAGACGGTCAGCTCGGCGCGCTCGTCGATGGAATAGATGGTCACGGTGACGCTGGTGCCCTCGGGGGTATGGGTGAAGGCGTTGTCGAGCAGGATACGGATGATCTGCCGCACCCGGTCGGGGTCGGCGGCGGCGATCACCGGCCGGTCGGGCGTGCGCAGCTCAAGGCGGGATCCTCGCAGGTCGGCGCGGGCGCCGAACTCGCGTGCGACGTCGCGGGCGAGTGAGCTGAGGTCGACGCTGTGGATCGCCATCACGATCCCACCGGCATCGAGCTGGGAGAGGTTGAGCAGGTCGGCGGTGAGCTTCGTCAGCCGCTCGATCTGCTGGCGCATCGTGCGCACGAACTCAGCCCGCTCCTCCGGGCTCGGGTCGTCCTCGTCGAGCAGCTCGACGAAGCCGCCGAGGCTGAAGATCGGCGTGCGCAGCTCGTGCGAGGCGTTGGCGATGAACTGCTTGCGGGCGCTGTCCAGCTCGGCGAGCCGGCGCTGCATCTCGTTGAAGGTGCGGGCGAGTTGCCCGAGCTGGCCCGAGGAGTCGACCGGAATGCGGGCGGCGAAGTCGCCGTCGGCCACGGCGCGGGCCGCATCCTCGATTCGCTTCAGCCGTTGCGCGACGACCTGGGCGGAGTAGATGCCGACGCCGAGGGCCATCAGCAAGGCAAGCAAGGCGCCGACCAGGATCGGCCCGGCGGCGCTGTGGTCGCCCTCGATGACGACGACCCATACATAGACGATGATCGACGTCCCGGCTCCGATCGACAGCGACGCGGTCGTGATTCTGCTGCCGAGCGGGGTGAGACGCAGCCCTCTCATTCTCTGAAGCGATAGCCGACGCCGCGCACCGTGAACAGATACTCGGGCTGCTTGGGATCGGTCTCGAGCTTTTCGCGCAGGTGGCGGATATGCACGTCAACGGTGCGTGGATCGCGGTAGTCGGAGTCGCCCCAGACGTGCTCGAGCAGGGTCTCGCGGCTCAGCACCTTGCCCGGCGAGCGGGCGAGGGCGGCGAGGATCTCGAACTCGACGTAGGTCGCGGCGACCTCCGCCTTGCGCAGGGTGACCGAGCGCCGCGCGGGGTCGATCTTCAGCTCGCCGTGCTCGATCGGCTCTTCCTCCGTGGGGTCGGCGACCATTCGCGAGCGGCGCAGCGCCGCCTTCACCCGGCTGCGGAACTCGCGCATCGAGAAGGGCTTGGTGATGTAGTCGTCGGCGCCCATCTCGAGGCCGACCACCTT
>DAIRWC010000090.1:4206-6964 GCA_036802505.1 Solirubrobacterales bacterium | reverse complement strand
GAGCAGGAGCTCGCGGCCATTCGTGTTCACGACGCAGTAGGAGAGCGTGGGTTCCACGCCCGCCACCATAATCGCCCGCTATGCAGGACAAGATCCGCGTCCAACTCGTCGATCCCTCGGCCTTCACGCCCCCCTACGACCGCGCGCTCGCCGCAGCGCTCGCGCGTGGGGGCGCCGAGGTCGAGCTCTTGACCAGCCGCTTTCTCTACGGGCCGGTCCCGGAGGCGGAGGGTTACCGGGTGCGGGAGTGCTTCTACCGCCGCAGTGCGTCGCGCGGCCTCGACGCCCCCGCCCGGCGCGCCTTCAAGCTGGCCGAGCACCTTCCCGACATGCTGCGCTTCCGCCGCCAGGCCGACGCCGACGTCACCCACTACCAGTGGCTCACCGCACCGGCGCTCGACACGATGCTGCTGCCACCGCGGCGGCCCAGGCTGATGACCGCCCACTACGTACTGCCACAGAGCCCGAGCCGTCGGCAACTGGCCGCCGCCCGCCGTACCTTCGGCGCGATGGACGCGGTCATCGCCCACTCCGAGCACGGCGCCCGCCGCCTGCGCGACCAGGTCGGCCTCGACCCGAGCCGGGTCCGCGTGATCCACCACGGCGCCTTCGACTACCTGACGCGGCTGCCGGAGGAGAAGCCGCTGCCCGCCGAGCTGGAGGGGGCAGAAGGCCCGGTGATCCTCTTCTTCGGCCTGCTGCGCCCCTACAAGGGCATCGACACCCTGCTCGAAGCCTTCCGCGAGATCGAGGGCGCCGAGCTCTGGATAGTCGGCAATCCGAGAATGGACGTCGAGCCGCTGCGCCGCCTCGCCGCCGAGGCCCCTGGCCGCGTCCGCTTTCTAACGCGCTTCATAGAGGACACCGAGATCCCGGCGATTATGCGCCGCGCCGACATAGTCGCGCTGCCCTACCGCGACGTCGAGCATTCCGGCGTCCTCTACGCCGCCCTGGCCTTCGGCAAGCCCCTCGTCCTAAGCGCCGTGGGCGGCTTCCCCGAGGTGGCCGAACAAGGCGCCGCCCAACTAGTCCCCCCCGAGGACTCGACAGCTCTGGCTTCCGCTCTCGCTGAACTGGTCACCGACGAAGCCACGCGAACTCAGCTCGGCGAAGCTGCCGCCCACGCAGCATCCACCTCCTACTCCTGGGATCAGGCGGCACACCGCACCTTGGCGCTCTACCAAGAGCTCATCGAGAGGAGGGAATAGGGACACCCCTATCCCTCCCAACCACAGCCAATGACTCTCATAGCCGCCATCTTCTGGCTCAGCGCAGCCGCGATCCTCTACACCCACCTCGGCTACCCCCTAGCCCTCTACGCGCTCGTCACCCGCCGCCGCAAACCGACGCTGAACCCGAGCACCTGGGACGAGCCGCCACGCGTCTCGCTGATCGTCGCCGCCTTCGACGAGGAGGAGGTGATCGCGGCCAAGGTCGCCAACGCCCTCGCCCTCGACTATCCGCGCGACCGACTCGAGCTGATCGTCGCCTCCGACGGCTCCGCCGACGCCACGGTCGAGCGCGCCCGGGCCGCCGGCGCCGACCTCGTCCTCGACCTGCCCCGCGGCGGCAAGGTCGCCGCCCAGAACGCCGCCGCCGAGCGGGCCGTCGGCGATCTCCTCGCCTTCTCCGACGCCAACAGCACCTGGTCGCCGGACGCCCTCCGCCACCTGATCGAGCCTTTCGCGGACGCGGAGGTGGGCTACGTGTGCGGCCAGGTGCGCTTCCTCGACTCCGAAGGGGATAACGTCGAGGGCTCCTACTGGCGCTACGAGATGGCGCTGCGCGAGTTCGAGTCGGCCCTGGCCGGGGTGACCGCGGGGAACGGCGCGATCTACGCCGTGCGCCGCGACGCTTACATCCCGCTGCCGCCGGCCGGCAGCCACGACCTCTCGCTCCCCTTCCTGCTCGCCAAGCGCGGCCGCCGTTCGCTCTACGTGCCCTGGGCCGCCGCCGAGGAGAAGATGGTGCCGACGCTGGAGGGCGAGTTCGCCCGCAAGCGACGGATGATGGTCGGGCTTTGGGACATCGTCGTCGGCGAAGGGATGCTCCGCCCCGGCGGCTACCCGCCGCTCTACGCCTTCGAGATCGCCTCGCACCGGCTGCTGCGCTACGCGACGCCGTTCTTGCACCTGGTGGCGCTGGCGGCGAACGTCGCGCTGCTCGGTCAGGGCTGGGTCTACGCGGTGACGCTGATCGCTCAGCTCGCCCTGCTTGCCGCCGCGCTGCTCGGCAAGGCGCTGCCCCTGGCTCCGCTGCGGATCGCCCGCTACTACGTGCAGACCACGGCCTCGATAGCGCTCGGGCTCTGGGACAGAATGCGCCATGGCGCGCCAGGCGCCTGGGACAAGGCCGAGGGAACCAGGTGACGATGTGACCGGCGCATCTCGGCGTCCTCGGTCGTTCGCGTGCGGAGCACGCCACACTCCCTGCGTCCTTGACCTGCTTGGTCACATCGCCACCTGGTGAGGCTATGCCGAGAATTTTCGACATCCTGATTGCCGCTCTCGCCCTAATCGTCTTCTCGCCGGTCGTGCTGATTGCTGCGGCCGCGATCAAGCTCGGCAGCCGGGGTCCGGTGATCTACCGCCAACGTCGGGTCGGCAAGGACGGCGAGGAGTTCGAGCTGCTGAAGCTGCGCACGATGGAGCAGGGCTCCGATCCGGTCGGCGTCGGCACGGTCGTCGCCCGAGACGACCCCCGGGTGATCGGCGCGGGCCGCACACCACGGGTGTCGGGCGCGCCGTCGGGTGCGGCT
>DAIRWC010000090.1:0-4196 GCA_036802505.1 Solirubrobacterales bacterium | reverse complement strand
TTCCTCCGCCGCACCTCGCTCGACGAGATCCCCAACCTGGTCAACGTGCTGCGCGGCGAGATGGCGATCGTCGGCCCGCGCCCCACCATTCCCGCCCAGGTCGTCGACTACACGCCGCACCAGCACCGCCGCCACGAGGTGCGTCCGGGGCTGACCGGTTGGGCCCAGGTCCAGGGCCGGGCCGGGATCCCCTGGGAGCAGCGAATCGAGCTCGACGTCGAGTACGTCGAGCGGCGCAGCTTCGGCCTCGACCTACGCATCCTCGCCATGACCACGTGGCTCCTCGTAACCGGCCACGGCCTCGCCCCCGACTGAGCCATCGAAGCCGTAGGGTTTCGGCGTGGCCGAGCGACCGGGAGTCAGCCTGCGTCCCTTCGAGCCCGGCGACGCCGCGGCTGTGCACCGCTGGTTCAACAACCCCGAGGCGACCAAGACGTTGATGGAACAGCGCGACGGCTTCTCGCTGGAGCAAGCCGAAGGCTGGGTGGGGCGGGCGATCGGCGGTCCCGACGAGGACCGCAAGTACGCGATCGTCGTCGACGGCTACGCCGAGCCGGTCGGCTTCACCGCTCTCTACGGCCTCTTCCGCCAGACGGCGCCGGAGCTGGGGGCGTTGATCGGCGATGACGTGCGCGGCAAGGGCGTCGGGCGCCGCGCCGAGGCGCTGACCATAGCCAAGGCCTTCGACGAGTTCGACGCGCACCGCGTCTACGGGCGCATACCGGCCCGCAACGAGATCGCCAAGAAGACCGTCAGCAGTCTCGGCTGGGTGTACGAGGGGACGATGCGCGGCCACCTCCGCGGCCCGGACGGTGTCGACGACTGCGAGGTCTGGGGCGTGCTGCCCGACGAGTTCCGCGCCGCCGCCGCGGACCTCCTGCCGTGAACGGAGACCGCGCGGTCGCCGAGCTCCTCGCCGACGGTGGCGCTGCTGCCGAGAGCGAGGAGTTCTTCCGCTCGCGCCCCTTCCTCGACGCCGAGGAGGTCACCCACACGCTGCGGATCGCAGCTGGCGACACCGAGTTCCTCGCGCCGCTGGTCGTCCGCGAGATCCCCGGCGGGGAGGGAGTCGACGCGATCTCCCCCTATGGCTATCCGGGCCTCGTCCCCCCCAGCGGCGCTAAATGGACAGTTGATGCCCCTATGGGGGGCACAACTGTCCATTCTGCGCTGGGGGTCGAGCAGGCCGACTGGTCGGCGACGGGACTTGTCTCGGCGTTCATCCGCCACACGCTCGGCGAGCCCCCGCTCGCCGGTGCGACGGAGCGCAACATCGTCCAGATCGCCGACCCCGCGCTGCCACCGAAGAGCCGCTCCAGCGACCGCAACCAGATCAACAGGAACCGCCGTGCGGGATATGAGGTCGAGCTGGTCTCCGGTCCCGAGACGAACGCGGCCCAGCGTGCCGGCTTCCTCTCCGCCTACGAGCAGACGATGCACCGCACGGCCGCCGCCGAGCGTTACTTCTTCGGCCCGGTCTACTTCGAGCGCCTGTTCGAATCCGACCGCTCCTGGCTGGCTCTCGCCACCGCTCCCGCCGGCGAGATTGCCGCCGCCTCGCTGACCGTGCGCAGCGACGGCTTCCTCCACTACTACCTGAGCGGCAGCGCCGATGCCCATCTGCGCGACTCGCCGATGAAGAACGTCCTCGCCGCGCTGGTCGAGCACTCCGCCGAGCTGGGCCTGCCGCTCAACCTCGGCGGCGGCATCTCCCCCGGCGACCGGCTGGAGGAGTTCAAGCGCGGCTACGCTAATCGCGAGCAGCCCTGGCACACCTCCGAGATCGTCTGCGACCGCGAGGCCTACGACCGTCTCTCGGCTGGACGCGACCCCGGGGGATTCTTCCCCGCCTACCGGGCGCCTAGCTCTTAGGTTCGACGGGCGTCGGGCCCTTGAGGGCGAAGGCGGTTGCGGGCTCGCCGCCGTAGCGACCCCAGGTCGCCTTGCCAAAGTCGCGGATCGCGTCGAGCGTGATCGCGCCCTTGTATTTGGGGCAGCCGATCAGGTTGGTCCAAGTCGTCGCGGCGACTTCGTAGTCCATGTTGGTGTTGGGGAATAGCAGCGTCCCCCCGTACATCGTGTCGTAGACGCCCTTCAGCGCGAGCTGGTCTTCTTCGGGCAGTTCCGGGCTGTACTGGATCTCCATCCGGCCGTGCTCAAGCGAGTGGACGATGTCGATTTCGCCGGGCATTTCGCTGTAGGCGCCGTCGGCCTGCTGATAGGGCGGTTCGACGTGGTTGCCGGAGGTCGGCGGGTTGGTCTTGTAGTCCGGGGTGGGTGCGGTGGGCGAGATATGGGTGTGGCCCTCGTCCTTGAGGTGAAGCCGCAGATCGCAGCCGGCCTTCTTCGCCGCCAGTTTCAGATTCGCCACCTTGACTTCCGGGGCCGCCGTCCCGCCGCGTTCGTCGGGCTTGACGCCGTTGGTCGAACCGCTGCCCTGGTCGATGTGCGATTCGCCGCTGCCGCCGCCACCCGAGCCGGCGACCAGCGCGACGATCCCGGCGACGACGAGGATGCCGATAAGCCCGGCGACGCCGTAGACCGCGTACAGCCGCCGCCTCTCCGCCTTGTGCTGGCCGGACTCGCGTTCCTGCCGCGCCTGGCGGAGCCGCTCTCTCTCTTCCTCCCTGCGGTTGGCCATCTTGCGCGCCTTATCCTGCCACAGGAGCGGCTGTCTGCCCGTTGCCGTTTGCCGCCGGGCCACCGCCGCCGGCGCTCCAGACCTCGTCGAGGAACCGCGCCAGCTCCGCGTTGAGCCTCCCGGGGCGGGTTCGCCACTCGAGGATCGAGTTCGCTTCGACTAGTTGCGCCCGAGGCAGCTCTTCGAGCAGCATCCCCGAGTCGCTGAAGGGATGCAGGGGATCGCGCTGGTGACCGACGACGAGTGCCGGCCGATCGATCAGGCGGCGCTGCTCGCGCGGCGGCGCGGTCTCCCCGAGCAGCAGCCCCTCGAGCACGGCGATCGACGGATCGGGTCGGCGGCGCGCCCAGTCGAGGCCGATGTCGAGGATGAAGTTGGTGCGGGGGATCAAAGAGGCGAGCCGCGAGCTGAGCTCGATCGCCGGTCGGCCCACCCGCAGCCCGAGCAGGATCGGGGCGAAGATCGCCGCGACTCCGGCCAATGCGTTGTCGAGCACGGGCATCTCGATGAAGAGCCCCTCGACCCGCTCGGGATGGCGAACGGCCAGCTCAAGCGCGACGTTGGCGCCGAGCGAGGTGCCGCCGACCACCGCACGCTCCAGCCCGAGGTGGTCGAGCAGGGCGAGGACCTGCTCGGCGAAGAGGGGCATCGAGTAGAGGCGCAGGTCGTCGGGCTGGTCGGAGCGACCGTGGCCGAGCAGGTCGACGCAGATCACCCGGTTGCCCCGCTTGGCCAGCGCCGGCCCCAGCTGGTCGAACATGTGCCGGTTCATCAGCAGGCCATGGGCGAGGACGATCGGCCGCTCCCCCTCGCCGTACTCGTCGAAGCCGATCCGGTGTCCCTGGTAGCTCAACTCGGCCATCGTCGCCACCAGTCTAGAGATCTGTGGCTAATTGCTCGTCTCGCCGACCGGGTCGGCGGGAGTGCCCCGGGTCCGCTCCCAGGGCCGTGAGGCGCGCAGCGAGCCGAGCACGGCGCGCGTCGCCGGCGCGCGGTTGAGCGCGTAGAAGTGGATCCCGGGCGCGCCGGCGATCAGCAGCTCGGCGCACTGCTGTGCGGCGTAAGCGACGCCGAGCTCGAACTCGGCCTCCTCGTCGCCACCCGCCGCCGCGAACGCCGCTTGCAGGCGCGGCGGAATCGAGGCGTCGCAGAGGCTGCAGATCCGCCTCGTCTGGGCGAAGCTGGCGACCGGGATCACGCCGGCGAGGATCGGCACCTCGATCCCGTTCTCCCGCGCCGCGGCGACGAAGTCGAAGTAGACCTGGTTGTCGAAGAAGAGCTGGGTGATCAGGAAGGAAGCGCCGGCCTCGACCTTCGTCTTCAGGTAGTCGAGGTCGGTGTCCAGGTCGGGCGCCTCGGGGTGCACCTCGGGGAAACAGGCGCCGCCGACGGTGAAGTCCCAGCCGGCGCCGATGAAGGCGGTCAGCTCGGCAGCGCTGCTCAGCCCGCCCTCTGGCTGCACAAAATCCGTCGTCCCCCGCGGCGGGTCGCCACGCAGGGCGAAGACGTTCTCGATCCCGGCAGCGGCGATCCGGTCGAGGGCCGCGGAGATCCC
>DAIRWC010000089.1:0-7083 GCA_036802505.1 Solirubrobacterales bacterium | reverse complement strand
CGCTTGCCCTCGGCTACGCGATCGGCCGGATCGGCTGCCAGCTCTCCGGCGACGGCGACTACGGCAAGCCCTGGAACGGGCCCTGGGCGATGTCCTATCCCGACGGCACCGTCCCCACCGATCGCACCGTCCACCCGACCCCGATCTACGAGACGCTGGCGATGGGGCTGGGGGCGTGGATGCTGTGGCAGCTGCGTGACCGCTTCCGTGCCGGCGTGCTGTTTGCGGCCTACCTGGTCTACGCCGGCGCCGAGCGCTTTCTGGTCGAGTTCCTCAGGCGCAACAGCGAGGCCGCCCTGGGCCTCACCGGTCCGCAACTGGAGAGCCTTGCAATGATGCTCGCCGGCGTTGTCTGGATCTGCGTGGTGAGGCAGCGCCACGGGACGTTGTCTCGCGGGGCTGCTGTTAATCTTGCGCAAAATACTTTTAGTTAAACGAGGAGGCGAGTGGAGTGGACGCAGTGGAGACCGGTAGCGGGGGAGGTTCGTCCGCCGCGACGGTCGGCGAGCTGGTCGACACCGCGACGGAGACGATTGCGGCGGCGGGTTGCGAGGACCCGGCCGGGGACGCGGCGGCGCTTGTCGCCAACGCGCTCGGGATCGGCGTCGAGGAGCTGTCGCGCGACGGATCCGGGGAGGCTTCGCCGCAGGTCGTCGCGGCGATCGAGGCGGCGGTCGCCCGCCGCGCCGACCACGAGCCGCTGGCTTATGTCCTCGAACGCGCCCCTTTCCGCGGCCTCCAGATCCATGTCGACCCGCGCGTGCTCTGGCCGCGTCGCGAGACCGAGCTGCTGGTCGAGGTCGCGACCGAGTTGCCGCAGGGCGCCCGCGTCCACGAGGTCGGCACCGGCTCGGGCGCGATCTCCCTGGCTCTGCTCTCCGAGCGTCCGGACCTGCGCATCACCGCCTCGGACCTCTCGCCGGAAGCGGCCGAAGCCGCCCGCGAGAACGCCGCGCGACTCGGCCTCGAGCTGGAGGTCACGGTCGCCGAAGGCCTGCCCGACGGGCTCGAGGACGTCGACATGGTGATCGCCAACCTGCCCTACGTCACCGACGAGACGATCGACGAGCGCTCGCCGGAGATCAAGCGCGAGCCGCGGATCGCCGTCACCGGCAATTGCGGGGCTGACGGGCTGGGCGTAATCCGCGGCCTGATCGAGGAAACGCCGAGCGGCTGGAAGCTGGCGATGGAGCACGACACGCACCACGGGCCGGCGATGCGGGAAATGCTGGGCGAAGCGCGGACGCTGACCGACTACATGGGCGGCGAGCGCGTCACCGTCGGCATCGCTCCCTGAGCGCGACTTTCGCGATCAGCTAATACGGTTGAGCCATGGCTGACTCGACCACGCGCGCTGAGCCCGCTGCCGGTGACACCGAGGCCCAGCGCCTCGCAAAGGCCGAGCGCCTGCGGGCGGAAGGGATCGACCCCTATCCCTTCTCGTTTCCAGATCGAGACCGGATCGAGGACGTCCTCGCAGCGCACGACCCCACCGAGCTGGGGGAGGGCGAGCACCCCGAGCACACCTGCCGGATCGCCGGACGCGTCGTCGGCGAGCGCGGCCACGGCAAGACGCTCTTCTTCGACGTCCGCGACCTGACCGGGACGATCCAGGCCTACGCGCGGGTCGACGCTCTCGGCCAGGAGGCGTTCGACCGGATCGAGGATCTCGACATCGGCGACCTGGTCGGCGTCGACGGCCACCTGCACGTGACCAAGCGCGGTCAGCTGGCGGTGGCGGTGGCCGAGTGCACCCTGCTGGCCAAGGCGCTGCGCGACCCGCCCGACCTCTTCCACGGCATCTCCGATCCGGAGGTCCGCTACCGCCAGCGCGAGCTCGACCTGATGGCGAACGAGCGCTCGCGTGAGATCTTCCAGCTGCGCGCCAAGGTCGTCAAGGCGATCCGGGATCACCTCGACGAACGCCATTACGTCGAGCTGGAAACGCCGATCCTGCAGCGGATGACCGGCGGCGCCGCGGCGCGCCCGTTCAAAACCCATCACAACGCGCTCGACCGCCAGCTCTTCCTGCGGATCGCGACCGAGCTGTACTTGAAGCGGGCGATCGTCGGTGGCTTCGAGAACGTCTACGAGCTGGGCAAGTTCTTCCGCAACGAGGGGATGTCGCCGCAGCACAACCCCGAGTTCACGATGCTCGAGTGGTTCGTCAGCGGCGTCGACTACCACGGTGTGATGGACGTGGCGGAGGGGATCGTCTCCGACGTCGCCCAGCGGGTCCTGGGCACGACCAAGGTCGAGCGCGACGGCGAGACGATCGACCTGGCGCCGCCCTGGCCGCGGCTGCGGCTGCAGGACCTGCTGCTCGAGGAGACCGGCGTCGACATCACCAGGGCGAGCCGCGACGAGCTCGCCGAGATCGCCGGCGACGATGCCGAGCCCGACGACGACTGGGCGGCGCTGGTCGACACCCTGCAGGGCAAGCTGATCGAGCCGAAGCTGATCCAGCCGACCTTCATCATCGACCTGCCGCTGGCGATCTGGCCGCTGGTCAAGCCGGTCCCCGAGCACCCGCAGCTGCTGGCGGCGTCCTTCGACGGGATCGTTGCCGGGATGGAGATAACCGGTGGCGGCACCGACGTCAACGACCCGATCGAACAGCGCCGCCACTTCGTCGAACAGCGCGAACGGCAGGAGTCGGGGGCGGAGGAGACGCCGCACGAGCACGACGAGGAGTTCGTGCGGGCGCTCGAATACGGGATGCTGACCGCAAGCGGCTCCGGGCTCGGCGTCGACCGTCTGATGATGATCCTCAGCGGCGCCAAGACCCTGCGCGACGTGATCCTCTTCCCCTCGATGCGCGAGGCACCCGGCGCCGACGGGCCTTAAAGCGTCCTATTTGTCTACTTTCAGGCCCATCGGCGGTTAGTTTTCGATTTGGACGAGTCGTTTGGGCTCGTGCTCGACCTGCAGCGTCGTGTGGTGGATGCCGAACTCGCGCTCGATCAGCTCGGCCAGCTCGAGGCGGGCGCGGTGGCAGTCGGCGTCGGGCTCGACGGTGACGTGCGCCGAGAGCGCCGGGAACTCCGAGGTGACCTCCCAGACGTGTAGGTCGTGGACCTCGACGATGCCCGGCTGGGCGGCCATCAGCCGGCCGATCCGTTCGGGGTCGATGCCTTTGGGCGAGGCCTCGAGGAAGATCCGCCCCGATTCGCGCAGCAGGCCGGAGGCCGAGCGCAGCATCAGCCCGGCGACCAGCAGCGAGGCGATCGCGTCGGCCTGGTCGAAGCCGGTCAGCAGGATCACCGCGGCGGCGATCGCCGTGCCGACGAAGGCGTAGAGGTCGGTGAGCAGGTGCTGGAAGCTGCCCTCGACGTTGAGGCTTTGGCGGTTGGCCTTGGCGAGCGTGGCCGTTGCCGCCAGGTTGACGACGATCCCGGCCAGGGCGACGGCGAGGATCAGGCCGCCGTCGACGGTGGGGGGATCGAAGAGTCGCCGCACCGCCTCGATCGCGATGATCGTCGCCAGGACCAGCAGGGTGATCCCGTTCGCCTGGGCGGAGAGGATCTCGACCCGTTTGAAGCCGAAGGTCATGCGGCCTTCGGCGGGGCGGGCGGCGAGCCGGATCGCGACCAGCGAGAGGCCGATCGCGGCCGCGTCGGTGAGCATGTGCGCCGCGTCGGAGAGCAGCGCCAGCGAGTTGGCGAGGATCCCGGTCACCACCTCGGCCGCCATGAAGCCGAGGATCAGGACGAGGGCGATCGTCAGCTTGCCGCGGTCGGCGTCGGCGGAGGCGCCGTGGCTGTGGCCCGCGTGGGAGTGGGAGTGACTCATCGCCCACCCATCGTAAGAGCCGCGGCGCCGGTCAGAAGGCCGCGTGGAGCATGCCGCCGTCGATCGGGATCACCGAGCCGGTGATGTAGGCGGCGCGAGCGGAGCAGAGGAAGGCGACCAGGTCGCCGTACTCCTCGGGCCGGCCGAGGCGCCCGGCGGGCACGTCGCGCTGGGCGGCGGCCTCCGCGGCCTCGATCGAGCCGTAGTTGGAGGCGAGGCGCTCGGTGGCGAAGCGGCCGGTGGCGACGGTGTTGACGGTGATCCCGTCGGCGGCGACCTCGCGCGAGAGGGTCTTGAGGAAGCCGACCGCGGCCATGCGGTGGGTGTTGGAGAGGTTGAGGCCGGCGATCGGCTCGCGGGTCGAGCTGGAGCCGACGTTGACGACGCGTCCCCAGCCGCGTTCCTGCATGCCGGGGACGACGGCGCCGGCGAGCACGCGCGGGGCGAGGACGAGCGAGCGGTAGGCGAGCTGCCAGTCGTCCGTCGGGTGCATCAGAGACGTGCCGAGCGGTGGCCCGCCGGTGTTGGTGACGAGGATGTCGAGCGGTCCCAGCGCCGCCTCGACCTCGGCCGGCAGCTCGGCGAGACGATCGAGGTCGGTCGCGTCGGCGACGAAGGGGCTGGCGTCTCCCTCGATCGTCGCGGCCGCCTCCTCGGCACGCCCCTGTGAGCGACTCGTCACGGCGACGCGCGCGCCTTCGCGGGCGAGCGCCGCGGCGATCCCCTGCCCGATCCCCTGGCTGGCGCCCATCACCAGCGCAACCCGCCCGTTCAGACCGAGGTCCACGCCCGCCGCCAATGCTCGAACAGCTTCACGCCGATAAAGTAACCGAGCAGGGCGCCCGTAGCTCAGTGGTCAACGGTCCCTTCACGGGGACCAAAGAGCGCCGGTCTTTCAAGCCGGAGGTCGCGAGTTCGATTCTCGTCGGGCGCATGGAGGAGAGTGCCGGCAAGTGCCGGCCTTTTCTTTTGTGGAGCCAGATGCTCGGCTGTCGTCCTGGGTACCAGCGACCTTGGCCTGGATGCTCGAAGCCCAGATCAACGTCGACGGCCCCGACTGCGATCTCCTCGTCACGACCCCGCGAGGCTGCCTCTGGCGCGAGCGCACCTTCTATCGCGATGTCTGGAAGCCGGCCCAGGAGACCTCCGGTCGGCGCGAGCCGCAGTCGATCTGCCCTAACGCCTGTCTCCGGAATCAAGGGCGGACATTGGTGTGTCGATACGCCCATCGATGGCCTCCCTTCGCGCGGTTTGCTCCCCAGTCGCGTTTGTCTGCCTCGCCGGCGTCATGGGGTGCGGGTTCTCTCTCAACCTGGCCGGCTCCGAGCTCGACCAATACGCCCGACACATCGATGGGATCTGCATCGAGAGCTTCCATCGTGGAGTCGACGGCGAGGAAAAGGCCGAAGCGATCGGCGACGAGATGGGGTGGAGCGGGCCGAAAATCGAGGCCGAGATCCGCTACGCATGGGCAGACGCCCTTGTCGGCCAGTACCGGATGATCGACGCGCCCGGCCCAGCCCCGGGGAAGGGCAGGCTGATGGATCGTTGGGCGCGGACGTCTCTGCAGCGGGCTCGACTGTATCGACGTATCGGCGATGCTTGGTTGGAATCGAACTCACACAGGGCGATCGGCTTCGGCATCAACCTACGCATCGCAAAGCTGATGGCAGACCATCTCGCGGAGCCGCTTCCTCTCCACGTGTGTGGGGGCCCATATCCGGGAATGACGACGAACGCGTCCCAACTGGACAGCTTGTCGGCTATGCACCGCTGAGATACACGGCTGAATTCCCGCTGAATTCGCTGCCCGCCCTTCGCCGGGTCAGGGGTGTCTATTGGCGCCACCACATCGCCGGGCGATTGGTGCATCGTGTCCCTGGGTCGGAGACCGTGCTGGTCGAGATCCGTCTCAAGTCCAAGTTTTCGCGGAGCGTGATCGGCTCTGATCTTCAGCTCTTCCGCAGTCGCCGAGATCGCTCGGTGACCTGGATTGGAATCGTTCCCGGCGAATGACCTGGCAATATGCCGCCGCTCTGAGAGAGTTGGGGTCGGACTTACCGACGAGGCGAAAGGAGCGCGCCCGATGAGCGTCACGCGAAATTGGCGGACCAGGTTGTCGGCCTCGGTGTGCGCTGGGACGCTGGGCCTGCTTGCCCTCGCCGGCGACGCCTCCATCGTCAAGGCCGAAGGAATCGTGCCGGTCGAAGGCGGCTGGGTGGCGACCACCTCGGCTGGCCTGCCGGTGAGCTTCGAGGTGAGAGAAGGCGACGTCCTCAATGCCCACTTCCGGTTCAGCTGGGGCTTTTGCGGCACCTACGAATCCCACGTCCCCAACACCGACCCGATCGACGCGAACGGTCACTGGAGCTTTCTCGACCCAAGGGGGCAGACGATCGAAGCGACGTTCGTCGCCCCGGACAAGGCCGAAGGCACGGTGGTCGCGGTCGAACGCGAGCTGCCGGGCTGCCCTCGCACGCAGGCCACCTTTGTCGCCGCGCCAGGCGAGGTGCCGCCCTACGTCAAGCCTCAGGTGTTCGCGGTGCAGAACGTCAACACCGGTCACATCTCCAGGCGCCCGAGTGAAATCGTCCTCGGCCTCGGCAAGCACGGCTCCTTCTCTCTCCGTGGCCTCAAGTGGCGGAGCTTCGGCGCTCGCAAGGCGCACGCGGCCGGGAGGGCCGAGATCCGCAAAGGCAAGCGGGAATGGGACCCGCGGGCCTCGGTGCGGCTCAGCTTCCTGGTCGAAGACGGTCCCGACAAACGGATCTACTCGGTTGTCCGCTACGTCCTGCGCGGATCCGTTCCCCGCGGCTTCCACCACCGCGGCTTCCGGGTAGTGCGCTGATCACTCGGGCGATGCCTGATGGGTTCGTGACGCCCGCCGCAGGTGCGAGCTAAGGAGCTCGCTCGGCCAGCGGGCGGGGAAGTCGCGCGCAGAGCACCGCGAACAGCCCCACCGCCACGACGGAACCGAGCCAATGGGCGCCGATCAGCACGAAGAGCAGGCTGGGGATCCCCGCCAGGGCGGCCCGGAGCAGAACGGGCGCCTCGGGCAGCCCGACGACGCGTGCCGTCAGCCAGGCGCAGAGCATCCAGGCGAGCGGGCCGACCAGCCAACCCCAGCTCGTGAAGAACCCATGCGAGAAGACGAGCGCGAGCAGCACCGACACGTTGCTGGTGCCCTCGGCAGGAGACATAGTGCTTGCCCGGGTAGACGAGATCGGCCAGCATGCCCGCATCGAGTTGCCCGGTGGCCGGCGGGCCAGCCTGTTTGCCGGTGACGAGATC
>DAIRWC010000088.1:0-7116 GCA_036802505.1 Solirubrobacterales bacterium | reverse complement strand
TGCAGAAAGCGCCGGGAAATCTTCTCGTAGGCTGGATCAATGCGCAGGGCGAGGGCGGGGAGGCGACCCTGGCGGTCATCTCCGAGCGGGAATCGCACGCCGCAGAGCCGCCCCGGGCGGTTGCCGCCGCGATGCTCGCCGTCGACATCGTCGTCGCGCCGACGATCCAGTCGATCTCCCACACCGAAGCGCGTCGTTCCGCCACCGAAGCCGGCGTGCGCGTTGCCTCGATGCCCGGCGCGACCGGCGAGATGCTCGCCCGGGTGATGGGCGCGGACCTGAAGCTGTTGCGCAAACGGGGCACCTCGGTTGGCCGGGCTCTCGGTGCCGGCGCGGAGGCCCGGATCACCTGTGCGAACGGCTCCGACCTGCGCCTCGGCTTGGTGGACCGGACGGCGATCGTCGACGCGGGAGCGCTGAACATGCGCGGTGCTTTCGGCAACATCCCCTGCGGGGAGGCCTTCATCGCGCCGCTCGAGGGCACCGCCGAGGGGACCCTGATCGTCGATGGCTCGATCGCGGCGATCGGCCGGCTTGCCGAGACGGTCGAGCTGACCGTGAGCGGCGGTCACCTGACTGCGGCGAGCGGGTCCGAGGGTGCGCGGCTGATGGAACTACTCACCGAACACAACCCGGAAGGGACCAACGTGGCCGAGCTCGGGATCGGCACCAACGAATGCGCGATCCTCACCGGCAACATCCTCGAGGACGAGAAGATCCTCGGTACCGCTCACGTCGCCTTCGGCGCCTCGGCGGCGATCGGCGGCACGGTCCAGGTGCCCGTCCATCTCGACTGCGTGGTGCTGGAGCCGACCGTGGAGATCGACGGCGCCACGATCGTGCAGGCCGGCGAGCTGGTCGTCTAGCGCCTTGCCTCGTGACGTTGGCCAGGCAATGACGAGGTCCAGGCGTCTCCAGGCAAGGACGCAGGGAGCCCGAATAGCAACGCTATTTGGGCGACTGAGGACGCCGCATGGAGACGATCTGGGGCCGTCATTTCCGGTCAGACGTCGCGAGGCTAGGCGCTAGGGGGTGACGCCGCCGCTGCTCGCCGTTCCCAATGTTTCCGAGGGTCGCGATGCGGGGCGGATCGACGCACTGGAGCGTGCCTTCTCCACAGGTGTGGCCCTGCTCGATCGCCACGTCGATCCAGACCACGACCGGACCGTTTTCACTCTGACCGGCGAGCCCGAGGCGTTGGCGGCGGCACTGGTCAGAGGTGCCGCCGAGGCCATCCGCTCGATCGACATGACCGGGTATGAGGGCGTTCACCCGGCGATCGGAGCATTCGACGTCTCCCCGGTCGTCTGGATCGACCCTGAGGATCGTGCGCGGGCACGGGCGACGGCGGTCGACGCCGCCAGCCGGGTTGCCGACCTGGGCGTTCCCACCTTTCTCTACGGAGAATTGGCAAGCGGGGCCGAGCGAGTCGAGCGCGCCTACTTCCGCAACGGCGGGCTGACCGAGCTATGGCTGCGAATGGATGCGGGCGAGCTGCGCCCCGACCACGGCCCGGTGCAGCCGCACCGCACCGCCGGCGCCACCCTGGTCACCGCTCGCCCGCCCCTGGGCGCTTTCAACGTCGAGCTCGACAGCGGTGACCTCGATCTGGGTCGCGCCGTTGCCGCCGGTTTGCGGGAGTCCGGTGGCGGTCTGACCGGCGTGCGGGCGATCGGCCTGCCGCTCTCGGGCGGCCGTGTGCAGGTCTCAACCAATATCCAGGATCTGGCCACGACGCCCCTGGGGACGGTCGTCGAGAGGATTCGTTCGCTTGCCGCGCCGCTCGGCGCCCGGCCGGTGGAGGCCGAGCTCGTCGGCCTGGTTCCGCTTGCCGCCCTTTCCGGCTACCCGGACGATGTGCCGATTCGGCACTTCGATCCGGAGAAGCAGACGATCGAGAGGCGGCTCGCGGCGCTGTCCTGAGTGGCCCAGTGCCGCTATTCGTCTAGATTCCGGATATGGCTCAGACGAAGAAGAAGCGCCGCCGCAAGCATCGGGGTACGCAGGGCGGTCGGGTCGATCCCAACCGCCGAGCCGGTCGCCCGCGCAGTCGCGAGGAGGCCAAAGCACGTGCTCGCTCCGGTCGCAAAACTCAGCAGAAGACCGATGCGCCGCCGACCTGGCGCAGCTCGATCACCCGCGGCGTAGTTGCCGCCGTCATCTTCACGGCACTGCTGATGTTGATCTTCAAACGCCCGCCAGCTGCCGCATTTGGCCTTGGCGCCTTCATGCTCGTCTTCTACATCCCCGCCGGCTACTACATCGACTCGATGTTGTGGCGCCGCCGCGAGCGCGCGCGGATTCGCGGCGGGGGAAAGGAGTGAGCCTCGACGTTCAGATGCTCACCGTGGGGCCGATCGCGGAGAACTGCTTCGTCGTGCGGCGGGAAGGCTCGGGCAGCGGTCTGATCGTCGATCCCGGCGACGAGCCCGATCGCATCCTTGCCGCAGTCGAGCAGATGGGGACCAAGGTCGATGCGATCCTGGTCACCCACTGTCACTTCGATCACATCGGCGCCGTCGCCCCGGTGGCGACCGTCACCGGGGCGACGGTGTACTGCCCGGAGATGGAGCGACCGCTGCTCGCCGACATCATGGCCTACGTGCCAATGCCCGGCATCGGCCCTTACGAGAACTACGAGGCCGACGAGACCTTGAGAGGCGGAGAGACGCTGGAGCTGGCCGGCCTGACCATCGATGTCATCTTCACCCCAGGCCACAGTCCCGGTCACGTCACCTACTCGATCCGCGACGAGGAGGCGATGTTCTCAGGCGACGTGCTCTTCAAGGGATCGGTCGGCCGGGTCGACCTTCCCGGCGGCGATGGCCCGACGCTGATGCGCTCAATCCGCGGTCTGCTCGATTCCCACTCGCCGGAAACCGGTGTCTACCCCGGCCACATGGCCGTCACCACACTCGGCGCCGAGCGGGCGAGCAATCCCTTCCTCGTCGACCTGGCACGCTGAGCCGCGCGCCGCGCAGGTAAGGTCGCGCCACGATGGCGAGCAAGTACCAGGCCCCCCGGGGAACCTTCGACGTCCTGCCCCAGGCCGCCCTGCTCAGGAGTGAGATCGAGGCGGCTGCTCTGGCGATCTTCGAGCGGTCGGGTTACGAGCGGATAGCCACGCCGATTTTCGAGGACACCGAGCTTTTCGAGCGTGGGGTGGGGCGCTCGACCGATGTCGTGCGCAAGGAGATGTTCACCTTCGAGGACAAGGGTGGGCGAAGCATCACCCTGCGCCCAGAGGGGACGGCCCCGATCTGCCGCGCCTATCTCGAGCACGCGGACCGAATGGGCGCCCGGGTCGTTTTGACCTTCGACGCCGACGGCACCCTTCAGAAGTGGAACAAGCGGAAAGGCGATCGAGCCGAGACGTCTCTCGCCTCTGCCGTGGATGAGGCTCTCGCCGCAAAGGCCGAGGAGGCATCGTGAGCGACGTGCCGGCGCTGCGCCCCAACGAGTACCGCGACACCTGGTGCGGCGCGGTGCGGGACGATCGGGTCGACTCCACCGTTCGGGTGGCCGGCTGGGTTCACCGCCGCCGCGACCACGGCGGCCTGATTTTCATCGACCTGCGCGACCGCACCGGCATCGTCCAGCTCGTCTTCCACCCCGACACCTCGGGCGCGGCGTTCGAGCTCGCCCACAAGCTGCGGGCCGAGGACGTGCTGAGCGCCTCCGGCGCCGTCGTCCGCCGCTCGCCCGAGACGATCAACTCCGAGCTGGCGACCGGTGAGTTCGAGCTGGCCGTCAACGGTGTTGAGCTGCTCGCCGACGCCGAGACGCCGCCCTTCCAGATCGAGGGCTTCTCCGGCGAGGTCGGCGAGGACGCCCGCCTGCGCCATCGCTACCTCGACCTGCGTCGCGAGCCGATGCGCGAGGCGCTGGTCCTGCGCCACCGGGTGACCGCGGCGATGCGCGAGTTCCTCGACCGCGAGGGCTTCCTCGACATCGAGACGCCGGTGCTGACCCGCTCCACTCCCGAGGGCGCCCGCGACTTCCTCGTCCCCAGTCGCATGCAGCAGGGCTCCTTCTACGCTCTGCCACAGTCCCCGCAGCTGTTCAAGCAGCTGCTGATGGTGGCGGGCTTCGAGCGTTACTACCAAGTCGCCCGCTGCTTCCGCGACGAGGATCTGCGCGCCGATCGCCAGCCCGATTTCACCCAGCTCGACATCGAGATGTCTTTCGTAGGCGTCGATGACGTGATCGAGGTCAACGAACGGTTGCTCACGCACGTGTTCGAGCGCGTCGGCGGCCCCGCGGTCGAGGTGCCGATCGAGCGACTTCCCTACGACGAGGCGATGAGCCGCTTCGGTACCGACCGGCCCGACCTGCGCTTCGGGCTCGAGCTGGTCGACCTCTCCGGGGCCCTCGCCGAGACCGAGTTCAAGGTCTTCCGCGGGGTGATCGAGTCCGGCGGTGCCGTGCGCGGCCTCAATGCCGGCCGCCGGGAGTTGCCCCGTTCTGAGCTCGACGGCCTGATTTCGCGCGCGCAGGAGCTGGGAGCAAAGGGTCTGGTCTGGGCCTTCCGCGAGGGGGATGGCTGGCGCTCTCCGACTGCCAAGTTCCTCTCCGAGGCCGAGCTGGCCGAGCTCAACCGGTGCCTTCGCGCGGAGGAGGGCGACCTGCTGCTTTTGGTCGCCGATCAGCCCCGCGTCGTAAATGCGGTCCTGGGACAGCTGCGCGTCGACTTGGCGGAGCGCTTCGATCTGATCCCCGCCGACGCGCACCGGCTGGTCTGGGTCGTCGACTGGCCGCTGCTCGAGCAGAGCCCCGGCGAGGAGCGCTGGGACCCGCTGCATCATCCGTTCACGGCGCCCGCGGGGGAGTTCGACCCCGGCGATCCGGGCAGCGCTCGCGCGCTGGCCTACGACCTCGTCTGGAACGGCCAGGAGATGGGCGGCGGCTCGATCCGTATTCACCAGGCCGACGTGCAAGAGAAGCTCTTCGCCGCGCTCGGGATCGACGCCGAGGAAGCCGAGGCCCGCTTCGGATTCCTGCTCGAGGCGCTGCGCTACGGCGCGCCACCGCACGGCGGCATCGCCTACGGGCTCGACCGGATCGTGCAGCGCCTCGCGGGTGCCGACTCGATCCGCGACGTGATCGCCTTCCCGAAGACGGCCTCGGGCGCCGATGCCCTGACCGGCGCGCCAGCGCCGGTGGGTGAGCTGCAGCTGAAGGAGCTTGGCATCACACTTCGTCGATGAGCTTGATCGACCGCCTGCGTCACTTTTTCAGCCCCGGCCCGGGGAAGACGCCGATCCAGGTCGACGATCCGGTCTTCGACTCCTGGGAGGTCGTGCGCGACTTCGGCGACGTGCGCACGGCGCGGGCCTGGCACCAGGCGCTGGAAGAGGCGGGAATCGAGGCCGTGCTCACCGCCGACTGGCCGATCGATCGCTTCGGCCGCGGCGACATCGCCCTTCGGGTCAGGGGCGAAGACTGGAGCGAAGCCGAGTTCCTGCTCTCCAACCTCGACTGAAGAGAGCTCCGGAGAATTCGGCCTGGACCGATCTCCAGTCGCCAGAAGACCCTCGCGGTGGTACGGTTGGGCCGAGGCTCGAGCCCGTGCGAGAGCCGTCCCACCGTTTGACCCAACACAAACGGCGCGGGGGCCGATCTCTCTTGGTCCTGTGGGATCCGGAGGAGGCGCCCACCCTTTTCTTCAAGGGATCAAAGCCAGGGGCGGCAACGGCGGGTTGGAGCCTCTTTTCGTGGGAGAGATTTGACATTTTGCGCGCCACGCGTGCGTCGAGAGCCGCCAGGCTCAGACCCATGGCGCCACCCGACTCACCGCAAGGCCTCACCGGCGGTGAGTCCTGTGTTGAGCCCCTCAGGCGGGCAAAACATAGGACTCGTCGACCAGGTCACGGCCGAGAGGGTCACTTGGATCGAGTGGTTGCTGAGTTGGCGACGGGGCAGAATGGGGTCGTTGCCAGGTATCAGTTGCTTGCCGTGGGCATGGGACGGCGGGCAATCGAGGGTCGGTTGCAACGAGGCTCGCTCCATCCGATCCATCGCGGGGTCTACGCGGTCGGGCACTCCGTTGTGTTGCTGAGGGGGAGATGGACGGCTGCGACGCTCGCGCTTGGCCCAGGTGCGGTGCTCAGTCATCGCTCGGCAGGGGAGCTGTGGGAGATCGCGCCGAGGTTGGGGCGGGCGATCGAAGTGACGCGGGCGACAAGCGCTTCGCGGCGTGGATCCCTGATCGCCCACCAGTCGTCAATCCCCGGGGATGAGCGGGTGGTGGTCGATGGGATACCGGTTACGACCGTGCCGCGGACGGTTCTGGATCTTGCGGCGGTCGCCACGCGTAGACAGGTTGAGCGGGCTCTGAACGAGATGGAAGTGCGGCAGTTGACCGATCGGCTCTCGATTCCTGACTTGCTGGCCCGGTATCCGGGGCGGCGGGGGACCGCGGTTCTGCGCGAGCTGCTCGGGGCCGGCGCTGAGACCGATGGGGTAACGAGGAACGACTTCGAGGAGCTCTTCGTGCGGTTGATCGACGCGCATGGACTGCACCGGCCGCGGTTCAACGCCGATGTTGCGGTCGCCGGCCGGTTCATCTGCCCAGATTGCCTCTGGCGGCGCGAGCGGTTGATCGTCGAGCTCGACGGACGGACGGCGCACGGGACGCACAAGGCGTTCGAGAACGACCGCGAACGCGATCGGCTGCTGCTCGCCGACGGTTGGCGAGTCATGCACGTGACCTGGCGCCAGCTCCGCGACGACGGCCCGAGGATCGCCGCGGATCTGCGCGCCGCTCTACGCTGTGGGGCGTGAGCCGGGAGCTTTTCGAGCACTACCTGCGCGATGCGACGCGGCTTGGGCCGTCGTTCGACGATGGGTTCACCGGTGCTGCCGGGGGGGCGGCGTGCGGGGATCTCTCCCGGGTGTCGCTGCTGATCGAGGACGGGCGGGTGGCACAGGTGAGCTTCGACGCCGAGGGATGTGGGCCGACGAGAGCTGCTACCGCGGCCGTCGCCGAGATGGTCGACGGGGAGCCCGTGATCGAGGCCGCGCGGATCGGGATCGACGAGGTCGACGAGGCGGTCGGGGGCCTGACCCCCGCCAGGCGTCATGCCGCGCAGCTGGCCGCCGACGCCCTGCACCGCG
>DAIRWC010000087.1:0-7143 GCA_036802505.1 Solirubrobacterales bacterium | reverse complement strand
GAGCGGCTTGCTCCCGTCAATGGGATCGAGATCGCCTACCAGGAGATCGGCGATGCGGACGGCGAGCCGCTGCTGCTGATCATGGGCCTGGCGACCCAGATGCTTGCCTGGGACGAGGAGTTCTGCGCGATGCTCGCCGAGCGCGGCTTCCGCGTCGTCCGCTTCGACAACCGCGACATCGGCCACTCGACCAAGATCGAGTCGGCGGGCGTGCCCAAGCGCACCGACATGCTGCTCGGCCGCCGCCGCACCGCTCCTTACCTCTTGCGCGACATGGCCGAGGACACGACCGGGCTGATGGACCACCTCGGGATCGAGTCGGCGAACCTGGTCGGCGCCTCGATGGGCGGCATGATCGCCCAGACGGTGGCGATTCGCCGCCCCGAGCGGGTCCGCTCGCTGGTCTCGATGATGTCCTCGACCGGCAATCGCTGGCTCGGGATGCCCACCTGGAAGGCGTTCGGGACCCTGTTTGCCCGCCCGGCCGCCGGCCGGGACGCGGCGATCGAGCGCACCGTGAGGACCTTCCGCACGATCGGCTCGCCCGCCTACCCGATGGACGAGGCGCGCTTTCGCGAGCTGGCCGCCCTTTCCTACGACCGCTCGCACAGCCGCGCCGGCATCGCCCGCCAGCTGCACGCGATCACCGCCTCCGGCGACCGCACCGCGGCGCTGGAAAAGCTGCGCCTGCCGGCGACGGTGTTGCATGGCGCCAGCGATCCCCTGATCCGCCCCCTCGCCGGCCGCGCCACCGCCCGCGCGATCCGCGACTCCCACCTGCGCATCTTCGACGGCATGGGCCACGACCTCCCGCCCAAGCTCTGGCCCGACTTCGTCGAGGAGATCACGGCGACCGCTCAGCGCTTGGGCCCGACGAACTCGTCCAACCGTGCGACGTCGGCTTTGCGCGAGACGTAGATCGAAACCGCCGCCGCCTCATTCGTGGGGAAGGAAGCGGTCCAGCGCAGCCCAAGGCAATCGCAGGCGGAGCAGAAGATGCTCGTGATGTCGGTGGAGACGTTCGAGAAGGCATAGCGAGGCTGGGTCCAGCCGCCCTTACCGGTGCTGTACGAACGACAGCCGTCCGACTGGATCAGCCCTTTGAGTAGTTGCTTCGGCCAGCGTTCAGCGAGTTTTTGTTGCCATTCGGCAAGGAATATGGGTCGATCGTGCTTTTTGCCCGGTCCATGTTGCGGAAACAGGCACGGCCAGCCCTTCCAATAGGCATGGACCTCGTAGCAGTTGCATTTCCTCAATTGGCGACTGACTCGATTTTGCGGGACGACCGCCTGCATGGCCATCTCGCATTCGTGCACGATGCCGGGGTAGCGAACGTCCAGTGTGACCCTGAGTCGGTAGACCTGCCTCCGGTGTTCGGCTATCGATCCATCGCCGAGGTATAGGCCGAGGAGATGCACGTAGTCTGGCCCAAGTTGGTCGAAGTCGTGCTGATCTCCACGACATCGAGTGCAAGTCCCGCGGGGATCATGCGGTCGATAGGAATGGGGGAGGCTGCCGTTGACCCAGTCCCGGATCGTTACCCGAGACACGCCCGTGTATCTCGAGATCTCGCAGTTGTTCAGACCAGCCTCGTGCAGCTCCAGGACAGAGGCGACTGTTGCCTCAGGATGCATGAGGAGATGCGGGCGGAGGGAGTCGAACCCTCATGCGCTTACGCGCCACCGGTTCTGAGCCGATGCTGTATACCAGTTCCAGCACGCCCGCTAGGAGCCCAAATCTATCGTTTGGGCTGGCCTGACGAGGGCACCGTCCGTACGAACACATGTTCGTAACCTAGTACCGCGTCCGGACGGAACCACCAGCCGACACCGCCGACCCGTCTCGCTAGAATGTCGTCCCCAAGCCGCTATCGTCTAGGGGACTAGGACGCCGGATTCTCAGTCCGGAAACCGGGGTTCGAATCCCCGTAGCGGTACTAGCTGCAAAGGGCTCTAGAAAGCCAGAAACCTCGGTTTTGCCGGGGTTTTTCTCGTTCTGTAGGGCAACGGTTCGGTAACAGGGCGCTGCCGCTGCAACAACTGGGCGCCTGTCAAGGGTGAGAATTTTCCCCATCCTGAAGCGGCTCAGCGCTACCGCGTCGGCAACATCGGCAACAAGTCTGGGGCAACGGTTACGAGCCGCCGTTTGTGTTGCCCTACCGGCGTCGCGAGTGGCAGCGGGGGAGGACCGCGATCGCGAAGGTAGTCGAGGCTTCGTGGATCAGGTCGACAGGGACGACCGTCGTCTTGGCGGCGCTCCGCGGGGGCTTGCCGGAGCCGAAGAGCGCGATGGAGACGAGCTGCGCGCGCGGGTCGTGGCGGGCCTTGTAGCGGATGCCGGCGTAGCCGGCCTCTTGGAAAGCGAGCGCCCAGCCCTGGGTCAGGTTGTAGTCGGAGGTTGAGTGGATCTCAGCGGTGAGGCCGATGAGTCCGAGGACTGTTGGGTCTGTCAAATCAACGACCATTGCTTTGGGCGGGCGCAGCCTGGAAAGACGTTGCGCGTCGACCAGCGGCTCCGGGATCACCCCGCCCGGTCGCAGTAGGCGCCCGAACTTCTCGACGAAGGCGCCGATCGGCTCCTCGGCGAGGTAGCAAGTGCCTGACTCGGAAAGGTTGAACCTGCCATCGGGGCCAACATCGAAGAACCAAGGGGCGACATCGGCGGCATGGATTCGCCACAGAGGTTCCGTCCCGAGCTTCGTGCTTGGAAGCTCGGGCAGATCGTCCGGAGGAGCGGGCAGGCCGCGCGGACTCAATGCTTCAGGTCGGCCACGGTGCGGTGGGCCGAGAGAATCAAGGGCTCGATGTCCGCGTCGGCGAAGGCATCAACCGGCGCCCGGTTGCCAAGCTCCGGCTGGGGGGTGGTGGCAAACGAGGCAAGCGTCCAGGTGCTGGCCTCGACAGCGTCAGAGGCCCGATGGGTGACTTCGTTGATGGCATTGATGCTGATCCCGGCCCTGACCGTCTTTCCAGTCGTTCCCAGTCGGGGGTGTCGAGCAGCATCCTCATCGTCGCACGCGATTAATTGCACCGATGCGGTGCTTCCCGCTGTGTCGATCACCAAGCAGGGCTAAGGGGATTCGAGGGGCGCTCCGGCGTCTGGTTGGGACGCCCCAATCCGCTCCTGTACCGCAGGGGACCCACTCGCTGTCGACCTTCTCGTCGGGCGTCAGCACCGTGCGGAAGGCATCGAGGACGTTCTCACGTGCCGCCTCGCGAGTCTGGCCCTGGCTCATCGCGCCGGAGACCTCGAGACGCACCATAGACATCGCCCCGGAGAGACGCGCCCCGCCGATCAGGTTTTGGTTTTGGCCTTGGCCTTTGGCGTCGCTCGGTGTCCCTCTTCGATGCTGGCCTGGAAGAAGTCGTCGCCGAAGAAGTCCACCAGGTCGGCGGCGGCGCCGATCATCGGTAGGATCGACGCTCTGACCGGGCTGACATCCACGCCGTGAGGCTCGGTGGAGTGGGCGCCGAACTGCAACCCGTAGAGGTCCCGAGGCCCCTCGTGGTTTCTGATGTGCCGGTAGGCGGGGTCGAGCGAGTTACGCCGGAAGGCCGCCTCGAGACTGCGCTGAAATTGTTCGTCGCGGACGGGGGCGGGTTTGTCGATCTCCTGAATCGGCTTCGTCGCCTGGTGCTGGTCCATCAGGATGACCAGCTGGGGGTTGAGGATGTTGACGAGCTGGGCCAGGGCTATCCCGGTCCACCATCCGGCCTCGCGCATCGCCTCGGCATAGGCGGGGTGAGGACGGACCTCGCCATCGGCGAGTTCGATCAAGGGAGGCCGGCCGGGCCAGTCATAGGACCCACCGAGTTCCGCGCCCTCGAAGGCGCTGCGTAGCTCGCGCTCGAGCGCACCCGACGAAGCGATCGTCTCGAGGCAGCCTCGAACGCCGCAGTGGCGGCAGAGGATTCCATCCGGGCGCACGGCGAGGTGGCCGATCTCGGCGGCGAATCCCGCGCTACCCATGATCAGCCGGTGTCCGCTGATGATTCCGCCGCCGACTCCTTGCGACAGCCAGAGCAAGACCATGTCCCTCGGCGGCCGGTGGATCGAGTCCATCCGCACGTCGACGACGATCCCGAGCGCCGCCGCGCTGGCGTCATTGATCAGCGATAGTCGCTTCGCTGGCAGGCCCGCCCCCTCGAGCGCCGCGCGCAGGAGCTCGTACATGTTCGCGCCCTCCGGCACCGCCCGCAGCTCGGGCATGATCCAGCGAGAGGCACTGCGCATTTCCCAGCGGACCTCGTCGCCTTTGCGAATGCGGATGCGGTGGACCGGGGTTGGAAGTGAGACCGCGGTTCCGAGGATGCGCTCGCGAAAGGGGAGGGGGGAGGACTTCCGGTGGATTGGGTCCGGCCTCTCCGATACGGCCTTCTCGCCGTTGGCCGCCGCCTTCTTCGCCACCTTGAGCAGGGTCTTGATCAGCCTTCCGGACTCCGCCGCGTCGTTGCCGCCGCCGTCGCCCAGCCAGTCGATCTTCTCCTCCGCCTTGGCGCCGACCGGCAGATATGCCATGTCGAGCACCTGGCCGATGATCGTCGTGCGCTCGACGCTCAGTACCAAAACGTAGGCAAAGTCAGGTTGGACTCGCCAGAGAGCGGCGCCGTCTCGGAACCGCTCGGGCACCTTTTCGACAGCCCCGATTTCAGCCAGGCGGTCGAAGCGGTCCGACATGCTCTGCTTTGAGGCCGCGAAGAAGCGCTTGAGCGTTGGGCTGGTCGTCGTGCATCGATGCCGCAGCTCGCGATGTACTGCGATCAGGCTGGTTGCGTCTCGCGGAGTCAAAGATCTGGCGGGGCGGAGGGAGAAAAAATGCTCTGTGCGGGTGCCGGCTCCACCCGAAGGATTGCCTGACCTGAGATCGAGAGAGGCAGCTGTGAAGTCCGGTTCGGACTCTGAGCTTGAGGAATCTAGAGGTCGCTGGTAACCATTGAAGTTGGCCTGGGAAAACGCATCTAACAACCGCACAGCCCGAAACTCACAACTGCCAGGGGAATATACACGTGTGTGAGAAAAACAGGACTTGGATCGGTTACTGCCCAAATTCTGTCCGCATGAGGATTGGGGGGGTCGGGTAATGAGCCCACGCCTTTCGATTCTCCTCGGCGAGTCGGTCGAACGCGGTCTTCTAAACGAGAAGGTCGGACCGAAGGAGGTAGGTGCCGGTGCGACGGCACTTGCGGTACCTGTCGGCTACGCGGCCATCGTGGGGGAAGCCGCTTTTCTCAGCGCCCTGTCGCTGACGATGCTCGGCCTTGGGATCGCTTTCGCAATCAGCCATGTGAACCACGTCATCGCCTGGAAGCTGCGGCGTAAACCGGACCCAGACGCCGACCCGCGTGATCTCCTCTGCCTCGATCGCCTGCTCTGGCTGCAGCTTCCAGTGGTACTCGCCTGGTTGGGGTTCAGCACCGCGCTCGCGTTTCATCCTCATGCGACCGTTCCACTGCTGCCGTTTCGGGTGCCGTGGTTGTCGGTCCTCACCCTTTCACTGGCGCCGTGTGTTCTCGTCACCGTGGTGGCCACCAGCGCCAAAGCGAAGAGGGCCGGCCTCGGCTTCATCACCGAAGCCGTGCGGGGTTCGCCTCCGGCAAAGTTCCTCGAGGGGCTGATCGCTCCGCTTGAGCGGGTGCTGATGCTGAAGCCGCTCCGCGAGTGGCTTCAGGGCAAAGAGGCGGGACTTGTCAGCGGGTTCTCCATCTTTCTGATCTCGACGCTGCTGTTCTTCGGTGCCGAGTCCCTCTACGGCATCCCGATGGCACGGGGGCTGCGAGCGGGAGCGGAGGGACTGCTGAAGCGCGGGGAAGATGGTCCGAGTCAGCCGACCTACGAAGAACTGTGTCCTGGCGGCATCGAACCGGGACAGCCCGCGCGCCGTCCGTGGTCGACGTCTCTCTACGGCCTCTGGCTGGGAGAATTGGGTGCAGGCGCGATCGAGGCGGGCTGCGCTGGCCCGGCTCACCCTGTCAAGGGACACCCGAGGATCTGGATGGCGGAGGGGTCTTGTGAAGGATCCGAGCGCAGCCTCGGGCTGTCGGTGCGGGGCCGCCCTGCATCTCTGCTCTACCAGCAGGCTGCGCGGTTCGCGCTCTCCAAAGCGCACGAAGGAACCCTTCTCGGCGCTTCGCCACGGGAGAACCTGAGGGCGGGCGATTTCTACCTGGTCGAAACCGAATCTGGCCCATATGTATTGATCCGCTCGCAGAAGGCGATCGGGTCGGCTACCTCAAGCTCAGCACCGCGGCGCTGCGAGGACTACATCAGCGATAACTACCCCTACACCATTGTGCCACCAGGCCTGATCCGGATTTGGCTACGAATCTCCCATAGGGAATTGGTCTGGCCAGTACTCGATGGCGACAATGGTGGAGAGGTGCAGGATTTTGCCTTCCTCGGGGCTGACCGCGGGGGCCTTGTCGGCCACGCCGAGTGCACGAGTACGGCCATCTGCACGACGTCCTTCAACGGTCGTGTGTTCACGACGCCGAGCAGCTCGAACCTCTCCGTTGAAAGCATTCTCCAGGTGGTGCGTAGCCACTGATGACGCCTGTCGCTACGGGTCTTGGAGGGCGCAGCTCAGCGATGAAGCAGGTGCTCGCGATCCGACTCCGGAACCTCTCCGGCGAACTCCTCGTCAAGCGTTTTGCCGGGTTTTTCTAGTTCTTTGGGGCAACAGTGCAGCAACAGCGATGACAGTTCGCGGCAACGGCTAAGAGCTGCCGTCGTGTTGCCCTACCGTCGCCTGGAGTGGCGGCGGGGGAGGACGGTGATCGCGAATGTGGTGGAGGCTTCGTGGATCAGGTCGACAGGGATAGTCGTCGTCTTAGCGGCGCTCCGCGGCGGTTTGTCCGAGCCGAAGAGGGCGATTGAGATCAGCTGCCCGCGGGAGTCGTGGCGGGCCTTGTAGCGGACGCCGGCGTAGCCGGCGTCCCGTAGTGCCAGCGCCCAGCTCTGCGTTAGGTCGTAGTCGGTGGTCGTGTGGATCTCGGCAGTGAGGCCGGCGAGGCCGAGGACTTTGGGGTTGGTCAGGTCGACCAAGGTTGCCTTGGGCGGGCGCAGTCTCGACAGCCGCTGCATGTCGACCAGCGGCTCGGGGATGACACCGCCCGGCCGCAGAAGGCGCCCGAACTTCTCGACGAA
>DAIRWC010000086.1:0-7165 GCA_036802505.1 Solirubrobacterales bacterium | reverse complement strand
CTGCACGACGCGCTGACCGGCCTGCCGAACCGGATACTCCTGCTCGACAGGCTGGGCTATGCCCTTGCGCAGTCCGAGCGGGAGGAGTCCTCGGTCGCGGTCTTCTTCCTCGACCTGGACGGCTTCAAGGCCGTAAACGACCGGCTCGGACATCTCGCGGGCGACGCTCTGCTGCGGGGGATGGCCGACCGGCTGCTGGCCTGGGTTCGCCCCGGCGACACGGTCAGCCGTTTTGGCGGCGACGAGTTCACGGTCCTGGTTCGGGAGGTGAGCGGGTCGGAGGAGGCCGCTCGAATTGCCGAGAGGCTGACCGATGCCGTCCGCAGCCCGTTGGTGGTCGAGGGCGAGGAGATCTCCCTCACACCAAGCATCGGCGTAGCTCTGGATCACGGCATCCACAAGCCCGAGGAGTTGATCGAGCGCGCCGACAAGGCGATGTATGCGGCCAAGCGGCGCAGCGACGCCAACTACGAGATCTCCGCAACTCCGTAGGGGCCGCTCCGACATTCGGCTTAACCTTTTGGCAGCGTCGGCAGCCCGGGATACCATCATGTTTACGTGGGCGTTCGACTCCAGGGTCCGGCTAGACGAATCGCCATCGCGGTCGGTGTGCTCGTAGTTTTGGTGGCGATGGCCGTCGGCCTCGCGATCTGGCGCTACAGCGACTCCCGCGAAGCCGACGACAAGGCGCTCGGCGAGAGCCAGACCCAGTTCTTCGCCCAACAGGTCCGCACCGACATCACCGACGAGGGCGGCATCGCAGACGCCTACGGCGGCGACGCCAACCCCGCCGACCTGGCCGACCTGGCCGAAGTCAAGCGCAGCCTCGCCCAGGCGCTGCGCTCCCTGAAGGAAAGCCCCGGCCTCGGCAGCGGCGAGGTCGGGATCGTCCACGCGATCGCCGCCGGCCAGCGTCGCCTCGACTCGATCTTCGCCAACCAGCTGGCCCCCGTCGCCGGCACGCCCAACTTCGACGAAGGGGTGATCCCCTACAACAAACAGGTGGGAAGGCTGGAGAAGCGGATCGACGCCTTCAACCGGGCCAGCGCCAGGGAAGCCGCCGCGTCGTCCTCAAGCGCCAACTCGACCGCCTCGAGCGCCCGCACGGCGGCGCTGCTCGCGGCGCTGCTGGCAGCCGCCTTCGCGATCGCGGTAGCCGTCTATGCCCGCGGCACGATCGCCCGCCTCTTCCTCCGCATCGACGAGAAAGTCGCCCACATCGAGGAGCAGCGCAGGCATCTGGACGGCGTCCGATCGACGGCCGAGACGCTGAAGGAGTCGGCGAACGAGATGCTCGCCGCGATGACGGAGTCCGCCACCGCCACCAGCGAGCAGTCCTCCGCCGTCGCCGAGGCGGCGGCAACGGCAGAAGAGCTGACCGCGACCGCGACCTCGATCTCCGACAACGCCAAAGCCGGCTCCGCGGCGGCGGAGCAGACCGGCGACACGATGCGCGACATGCAGGAGCAGGTGCAGACGATCTCCGAGCGCTCGCTGGCCCTCGGCGAGCGCAGCCAGAAGATCGGCGAGGTGCTGGAGCTGATCAACGAGATCGCCGAGCAGACCAACCTGCTGGCCCTGAACGCGGCGATCGAGGCGGCCCGCGCCGGCGATGCCGGCAAGGGCTTTGCCGTGGTCGCCTCGGAGGTCCGCAAGCTGGCCGAGCGCTCGATCCGCTCCACCGAGGAGATCCGCGAGATCGTCGCCGGGGTCCAGGACGAGACCAACGCGACGATCATGGCCACCGAGCAGGGCGCCCGCCAGGCGGGCGAGGTCGGCGAGCTGATGACCTCCACCGCCGAGGTGCTGGACGAGAGCATCCGCGCCACCGAGCAGCAGAAGGAGGCGGCCGAGCAGGTCTCCGCGGCGATGGTCCAGATCAGGACCGCCGCCGAGCAGCTCGCCGCCGAGGGGCGCCAGCGGGCCGAGGCGGCGGAGACCGTGAACCGCTTGATTGCGGAGCTGGAGCAGGGGTTGGAGGAGTTGAACCGCCTGGCCGCCGAGGGAGACACGCGGACGTGAGCGGTGTCCATGTCCATGTCCGCGTCGCGCGCGAGCATTACGCCCTGCCGGTGACCAGGGTGCTCGAGGTCGCCGAGCTCGGCGACCTCACCCCGGTGCCCGGCTCGCCGGCGAGCGTGATCGGAGTGCGAAACCTGCGCGGGCAGGTGATCCCGGTGATGGCCCTCGCGACCCTGCTCGGCCTCTCCGGGGAGGAGCCGGAGCGCATCGTCGTCGTCGAGGCGGGCGAGCGATACGCGGGGCTCGCCGTGGATGCCGTCGTCGACGTCGGCGAGCTGCCCGCCGCATCCGAGCAGGTCGATTCGCCCTATCTGACGGCAGCCGCCCTGGTCGACGGTCTGCTGGTGGGCATGCTCGACGCCGACGCGATCCTCTCCTCTGTCGCCTCGTCGGAGGCAGCGGGTTGAGCGCCACCGACGAGGAGATCCACGAACTCGTCCGCCAGGAGGCGGGCGACTGCCTGCAGAGGATGGAGTCGAATCTGCTCGCGCTGGAGTCGGGCGAGGGCGGCGCCGATGAGATCGACGCGATCCTGCGCGACGCTCACTCGATCAAGGGCAGCGCGGCGATGATCGGCTGGCAGCAGGCGGCGACCCTGGCCAGCGGGATCGAGGACCGGATGGAGGAGGCGCGCGAGCAGGGGACCCTGTCTCCAGATTTCGTCGCCCCGCTACTGCGCGCTGTCGACTCCCTGGGCCAGGCCCTGTCCGGCAAGTCTGGCGAGGACGAGGTCGTCAAGCCCGCGCCGGCGAGCGCGCCGACGATCCGCGTCCCCGCGGGGAAGGTCGACCGCATGCTCGACGTGGTCGGTGAGACGGTGCTGTATCACCGGCGTTTGGAGCACGCCCTCGGCGACGCCGCTCGCGAGGGAAGTGCCTCCGAGGAGCTCGACATGGGCGGCCATCTGCTCGACGAGCTGCAGGACTCGGTGATCCAGATGCGGACCCTGCCGCTGAGCACGATCACGGCCTCCTTCCCCCGCGCGATCCGCGACCTCGCGTCCCAGGAGGGCAAGGAGGTGGAGCTGACGATCGACGGCGCCGAGACCCAGCTCGACCGGGTGATCCTCGACGGCATCTCGGAGACCATCGTCCATCTCCTCCGCAACTCCGTGGCGCACGGGATCGAGCCGGCCGCCGAGCGCGAGGCGGCGGGCAAGCCGCCGGCCGGCCGGGTCGAGCTGCGCGCCGGACGACGCGGGCCGATGGTCGCGATCCAGGTGGTCGACGACGGCCGCGGCGTCTCGGCCGAGCTCCTCGCACGCGCCGAGGCCGAGGGGTCCCTGGTCGACATCCTCGCCGAGACCGGGTTCTCGACCGCCGCGCGGGTCACCGAGGTGGCCGGGCGCGGCGTCGGCCTCGATGCGGTCAAGAGGCATGTGGAGGGCCTGGGGGGCGATCTCGAACTGCACAGCGAGGTGGGCCGGGGGACGGAGGTGTCGCTGCTGTTGCCGATCACGCTGGCGTTGATGAAGGTCCTCCTCTTCGAACGCGGCGGGCATCCCTTCGCCCTGCCGATGACGAGTGTCGGTCGGGTCGTCGCCGTGGGCGCCACGACGTCGATCGGCAACCGTCCCTCGCTGGAGCTGGAGGGTCAGGTGGTCGCTCTGTCGGATCTGGGGCGCCTGATCGGGGTCGCCGGAGAGCCGCTGCCGGGAAACCCGCCGGCGATCGTGATCGAGTCGCTCGGGCGCCGCGCCGCGGTCGCCTGCGACAAGCTGCTCGGCGAGGAAGAGGTGGTCATCAAGAGCCTCGGCGCGATCCTCTCGGGGATGCCCGGCTATCTAGGGGCCGCAATACTGGGGGACGGGCGGATCGCCCTCGTACTCGATCCGAGCCACCTGTTGTCGAAGGTCTCGACCGAGGTATGGGCCATGGACAAAACCGAGGAGACAGAGGAGCGCGAGGCGGGCGTGGTGCTCGTCGTCGACGACCAGTTCTCCGCGCGCGAGCTGCAGCGAAGCATCCTCGAGACCGCCGGATACCGGGTGGAGGTCGCCCGCGACGGGCAGGAGGCTCTGCGCCGGGTCGGCGAAATTGCCGATCTCGACCTTGTTCTGACCGACGTTCAGATGCCGGAGATGGACGGCTTCGAGCTGCTCGAGGCGATCCGGGCGGACGAGGAGCACGGCTCGCTGCCGGTGGTGATCGTCACCACCCTGGGCGACGATGCGAGTCGCAGGCGGGGGGCCGAAGCGGGAGCCGATGCCTATGTCGTCAAGGAGGAGTTCGATCAGCAGACCCTGCTCGAGACGATTGAACGCCTGGTAGGAGGGTGAGCGGGGGTGCGCGTCCTCGGCGCGTCCTTCTCTGTGAGGACTCCCGCGCCTACGCCACCGCGCTCTCGCGGTTCCTCGCGCAGGACGATCAGATCGAGGTGGTCGGCGTCGCAACCAGCGGCGAGCAGGCGATCGCCGAGGTCAAACGCCTGCAGCCGGATCTGCTGACCCTGGACATGAAGCTTCCGGGGATCGATGGCCTCGAGGTGGTGAAGCGACTGATGAAAGACGACCCGCTGCCGATCGTGATCCTCAGCGGCACCGTCGCAAGGGGGTCCGAACGTGCCGCCGAGGCACTGGCTGCGGGGGCTCTCGAGGTCCTGGCCAAGGAGAGGCTGCGCCTCGACCGTTACGACGACCTCTGGGCGCAGGCGATGCGGAGCCGGCTGCGGAGACTGTCGAGCATGCGGGTCGGCGGGTCGGCCCGCATGCCGGCAGCCCCGACGCGGACGCCGGCTGAGGGCGCCGTGCGCGTCGCGCAGGTTGTCGGCGTCGGCGCATCCACCGGTGGTCCCCCCGCACTTGAGACGGTGCTCGCCGGTCTGCCGGCGAGCTTTCCGCTCCCACTCCTCGTCGTCCAGCACATGGCGCCCGGCTTCATCGAGGGCTTCGCGAAATGGCTTGACCGCAAGCTCCCGATTGCGGTCCGCCTCGCCGACGAGGGGGTGCGGGCGAGCGCCGGTGTCTGGTTCGCTCCCGACGACGCGCATCTGACCTTGACCAAATCGCTGCGGTTCGCTCTCGACAGCGATACCGAGGCCCCCCACCGCCCCTCAATCGATGTGATGCTCGCAAGCCTGGCGCGGAGCTGTGGAGCGGAGGCTGTCGGCGTCGTGCTCACCGGCATGGGCAAGGATGGCGCTGAAGGCGCTGCCGCGATCCAGCGGGAGGGGGGGCTGGCGATTGCCCAGGACGAGGCGTCTTCCGTCGTCTACGGGATGCCCCGCGCCGTCGCCGAGGGCGGCGCCGATCTGGTCCTCCCCCCGGTCGAGATCGCCGCCGCCCTTTGTGGCTTGCGTCTGGCTGGAGGGCCGGAGTGAGCGATCTGCTCGGACGTGTCGCCGAGTTGATCGAGCGCGAGAGCGGCATTCAGACGAACGAGTCCCAGATGGGAGCCCTGTCTGCCGCCCTCGGCCGCGCCTCGCCGGGGACGGACCCCGCCGGCTTTCTCGCCGCGCTCGATGACCCCGCGCAGCGTCCGGCTCTGTTGGGTCGCCTGATCGACGAGGTGGCGACTCAGGAGACCTTCTTCTTGCGCGAGCCGCGCGAGCTGGAGGCGATCGATTGGCAGCGGCACCTGGCTGCGGCCCACGCTCGCGGAGCGGCGGAAGTGAGGGTCTGGGTTTCCGCCTGCGCTTCCGGCGAGGAGGCCTACACGGTGGCGATGCTTGCGGCCGAGGCCTTCGGGCAGGGGCGGGCGCCGGTCTCGATCCTCGCCACCGATATCTCCGCGCGGGCGCTTGAGCGCGCGGCGAAGGCGGCCTATTCCGAGCGCTCGATGCGGGACGTCAGCGCCGCGCGGCGCGAGCAGTTCTTCACCCGGAACGGGCCCCAGAGCAGTCCCGGCGAGCTGCTGCGCTCGCTGGTCCGATTTCGCCACCACAACCTCGTGGCAGGCCAGGCGCAGCTCGCCGGCGAGGCGCCGTTCGATCTGATCCTCTGCCGCAACGTGATGATCTATTTCTCTGCCGAGACGGTCGACGCCATGGTGAGGAGCCTGGAGTCCATGCTGCGTCGCGACGGTCAGTTGATTCTCGGCGCCTCCGACCGGCTGTCGAGCTCGGCCCGCCGGCTCGAAGACATCGTCGCCGGCCCCACCGCGGGAGAGGCGGCCGTTCCTGCCCGGGTTTCGCGGACGGTTCGGGGCAGGCGGCGAGAGCCGCTTCGCAAGCCGCTGGGCAGGGGCGGTCGGAGCGACGCCCCGATCGTCGCCGGCGCGGTCGAGGAGGCGAGCGTCAAAGGTGCCCTCGAGGCGGCCAACCGGGGGGAGTATCCAGCGGCGGCGGAGAAGATCGAGCGGGTTCTCGCCGCGGACCCGCTCAATGCCGAGGCGCTCTTCCTGCGTGGATTGGCGGAGATCGCCGGCGGCGAGCCGGACTCGGCCGTCGCCTCGCTGCGGCGAGCCCTGTATATCGATCCGAGCTTCGCACTGGCGGCATTCCAGTTGGGTCGCGCCCAGGACGTTCAGGGAGATGTACAGGCCGCGCGACGGGCCTACCGCCAGGCCCTTCGCACGCTCAAGCTCGAACATGACCGGCACGAGAACCTGCTCGCCGGGGTCGGCGTGGAGGACATCGCCGCAGCCTGCCGCGCCCGCTTGTCGGCGTAGATATGGCTTACCGCTTCGTGAACTCGAAGTAGAGGCGGCAGTTCTTCGACTCGACTTCGCCGGTGCCGGCGCGCGGTCCGTCGAAGGCGAGCTTCAGGGTGGCGTGGCGCGTCTTGTGTCCCTGCTTGACAGTCACTGCGGTGCCTCCCAGTCCGTCGCCGCTCGCCGAGCTGTGTCGTCCCACGGCCCAGGTCGCCAGGCCGAAGCGGGAGAGCGGGTGTGGTTTGTGCTCTCCGCGGACGAGCAGCTTCGCCTTGCCGCAGGCCTTGGCCGCCGAGGGACCGGGCTTGAGGCTGAGGGCGGAGATCGCGCCGCCGCGCTTGGCAACGCCGAAGCCCCCCATGCGCACGTAGCCGAAGTTCGTCGAGAGCTTCCAGGTGCCGGCGATCGGCCGGGCGGGGGGTGCACCGGCGATCTTGACGCTCGCCGAGGGGCCCTTGCCGTTGCCGTGGGTCAGGCCGGTCACCGTGAACGCCTGCTCCACCTCGGCACCGGCCTCGGTGGCGGCGTCGAGCAGCATCGCGTCGAGGATGTAC
>DAIRWC010000085.1:0-7202 GCA_036802505.1 Solirubrobacterales bacterium | reverse complement strand
GTAGGTGAAGGGCTCGGCGGTGCCGATGCCGAGCTCGGCGGCGATGTTGCGGGCGGCGATCGGCCCCTGGCGGACCGCGTGCTGGGCGGTCGGCGGGTAGAAGCCACCGCCGGGGTCGGGCGCCGCCGCGCAATCGCCGACCGCCCAGACCGAATCCGACCCGCGCACGCGCAGGTGGTCGTCGACCGGGACGCGGCCGCGCTCGTCGAGCGGCAGGTTCAGCCGGCGCAGGCTCGGGTGCGCCGCGACTCCCGCGGTCCAGACCACGGTGCGGGTCGGCAGGGTCTCGCCGCTCGACAGTCGTGCGTGGTTGGCGCCGACCTCCTCCAGGGTCGTCTCAAGGCGAATGTCGATACCGCGGCCGCGCAGCTCACGCAGCGCGTAGTCGGCGAGGCCGACGTCGATCTCGGGCAGGACCCGCCCGGTCGCCTCGACCAGCATCCAGCGCATACCGTGCAACCGGGCGCGCGGATAGCTCTCCATCGCGTCGGCGGCGAAGTCCTGAAGCTCGGCGAGCGCCTCGAGGCCGGCGTAGCCGCCTCCCACGAAGACGTAGGTGAGCAGCTCGTCGCGGCGGCCGGGATCCTCGCTCGCGTTGGCCGCCTCGAGCGTCTCGACCACGTGGTTGCGCAGCCAGATCGCGTCGGCGAGGCTCTTGAAGCCGACCGCGTGCTCGGACAAACCGGGTACCGGCAGGGCGCGCGAGACCGAGCCGAGCGCAAGCAGGAGCTGGTCGTAGGGAAGCTGGTCGATTTCGCCGTCGCGAGTGCGCAGCTCGACCGTGCGTGCCTCGGGGTCGTGGCCGGAAATCGTGCCGAGCCGCAGGTAGGTGCGATCGAGGATCTCGCGCAGCGGCGTCACCACATGGCGCGGCTCCAGCGTCCCCGCCGCCGCCTCGGGCAGGAACGGCGTGTAGAGCATGAAGTTGACGTCGTTGACCAGGGTCAGCCGCGCCGACTGCTTGGGCATGATCCGCTCCAGCTCCCGAGCCGCCATCGCCCCACCAAATCCACCCCCGGCAATGACGACGTTCCAGGCCATACGGTCACCGTAGCACTTTGTAACATTTTGTTACAAGCAACGAAAGACACATTCGGCCGGCGCCACGACCCTGCGCTGCATGAAGCGCTAAAGTTTCGGCCAAGTGTTGGTGTCCACAACGTGAACGGCCCCGGGTGTACTCCCCGGGGCCGTTTCGTTTTGCGGTGTCTCCTCTAGCGATCCACCTCAGAGCCCCAGCTTTTCCTTGATCAGGCGATTCACCTCGCCGCCGTCGGCGCGGCCTTTGGTCTCCTTCATCACCGCTCCGACGATGGCGCCGATCGCCTTCTGGTTGCCGGAGCGGATCTGCTCGGCGGCCTCGGGGTTGGCCTCGACCGCGGCCGCCACTATCGACTCCAGCTCGCCGCTGTCGGAGATCTGGGCGAGGCCGTCGCGCTCGACTATCGCAGCCGGGTCGCCACCCTCCTCGACCAGCGTCGTCAGCACCTGCTTGCCGCTGCCGTGCGAGATCTTCTTCTCGCCGACCATCGCGACGAGAGTCGCCAGCGACTCCGGCGTGACCTTGGAGTCGGCCGCCGCGCCGCCGTCGGCCTGGCGCAGCGCCGCGGCCAGCTCGCCGGTCACCCAGTTCGCGATCGTCTGCGCCTCGACCGCTGGTGCCTTGTCGCGGACCGCTTCGAAGTACGCGGCCTCGGCTGGATCCGCCGCAAGCTGGACGGCGTTCTCGGTCGAGAGCTCCAACTCGCTTTCGTAGCGCCGCGTGCGCGCCTCGGGCAGCTCCGGAAGCGACTCACGCGCCTCCCGCAGCATCGCCTCGGTCGGAGCCAGCGGGACCAGGTCGGGCTCGGGGAAGTAGCGGTAGTCGTGCGCCTCCTCCTTCGAGCGCAGCGCCGTCAGCGAGCCGTCCTCGGGGTGGAAGTGAAGCGTCTCCTGGACCACCGTCCCCCCCTCCTCGACCAGCTCGCGCTGCCGGGCCAGCTCGGCCTCGATTCCGCGTTCGAGGAAGCGGAAGCTGTTCATGTTCTTCAGCTCGGTCTTCGTCCCCAGCGCCTCGCTGCCCGCCGGCCGCACCGAGACGTTGGCGTCGATCCGCAGGCTGCCCTCCTCCATGTTGACGTTGGAGACGCCGAGCTGGCTGACCGTGGTGCGCAGCAGCCGCGCCCAGGAGCCGGCCTCCGCGGCACTGCGCAGATCGGGCTCGGTGACGATCTCGACCAGCGGCGTGCCGCCGCGGTTGAAGTCGACCAGCGATGCGCCGGATCCGTGAATGCGACCGGACTCCCCGACGTGGATCGTCTTCGCCGCGTCCTCCTCGAGGTGGGCGCGGTGGATGCGAACCCCACCCAGGCGACCGGGGCCGGCAACCGGCTGGTCGTACTGGCTGATCTGGTAAGCCTTCGGACTGTCCGGATAGAAGTAGTTCTTGCGGTGGAAGATCGAGCGCGGCGCCACTTCGCACTCCAGCGCGGCGGCGATCTTCAGCGCGTAGCGGATCGCCTCCTCATTGGGGACGGGCAGGACCCCCGGATGGGCGAGGCAGACCGGACAGGTGTGGACGTTGGGCTCGTCGCCGAAGGAGAGCGCGCAGCCGCAGAACATCTTCGTCCGGGTCGAGAGCTGGACGTGGATCTCGAGCCCGATCACCGCCTCCAGCTCAGCCATCGGCCCGCCCCCCCGGCCTGGCGTCGAAGCCGATCGCCTGCTCGAGCGCGTAGGCGGCCTCGAGCAGCTTCTGCTCTCCGAACGCCGGTGCGGCGATCTGAAAGCCCACCGGCAGCTGTGGCCCGCCGCCGTCGGGCTCCGCGAGGCCGGCCGGGATCGAGATCGCGGGGATGCCGGCCAGGCTCATCGGCACGGTGAAGAAGTCGTTCATGTACATCGCCAGGGGGTCGTCGGTCTTCTCGCCGAGGCCGAAGGCGACCGAGGGCGAGGTCGGCGTCACGACGAAGTCGAAGCTGCCGAAAGTCGCGGCGAAGTCCTCGGCGATTTTGGTGCGGACTTTCTGCGCGCGCCCGTAGTAGGCGTCGTAGTAGCCGGAGGAGAGCGCGTAGGTGCCAAGCATGATCCGCCGCTTCACCTCATCGCCGAAGCCGGCGGCGCGGGTCGATTCGTACATCTCGACCACATCGCCGTCCGCCTCGGCCCGCATCCCGTAGCGAACGCCGTCGTAGCGCGCCAGGTTGGAGGAGGCCTCCGCCGGGGCGATCACGTAGTAGGCGGAGATGCCGTGCTCGGCATGCGGCAGCGCCACCTCGGCGATCTCTCCGCCCAACTCCTCGATCCGCTTCAGCGTCGCCTCGAAGACCGCCCGGACGCCGGGTTCGATCGCGGCCCCGGTCAGTTCCGCCGGCACGGCGAAGCGGAGCCCGCCCAGATCCTCGCGGCTGGGCGCCTCGATCCCGCCCTCGATCCCGACCGAAGTCGAGTCGCAGCGATCCTTGCCCTGCATCGCGCCGAGCAGCAGCGCCGCGTCGGTCACGTCGCGCGTCAACGGCCCGCACTGGTCCAGCGAGGAAGCGAAGGCGATCATTCCGTAGCGGGAGATTGCGCCATAGGTCGGCTTCAGGCCGACGATCCCGCAGAGAGCGGCCGGCTGGCGGATCGAGCCGCCGGTGTCGGTGCCGATCGCACAGGGAGCAAGCCCGCCTGCCACCACTGCGGCCGATCCCCCGGAGGAGCCACCCGGCACCCGCCCAGGGTCCCACGGATTGAGCACCGGGCCGTAAGCAGAGTTCTCGTTGGACGACCCCATGGCGAACTCGTCCATATTGGTCTTGCCGAGCACCTCCGCACCGGCTCCGGTCAGCTTGCGGACCGCCGTCGCGGTGTAGAGCGGTCGGTGGCTCTCAAGAATGCGAGAGCCGGCGGTGGTTGGCACGGCCTCGGTGCAGAAGAGATCCTTGACCGCAATTGGGATTCCCTCCAGCGCCCCGTCGCTCTCTACCGCCCGACCCTCCGCGCGCCACAGATAGGCGTTGAGCCGGTCACCGGCCGCGGCGTCGCGCCAGGCAGCGAAGTACTCCTCGCGTGAGAGCTCCACCGCCTGGATCCGCGCCACCGCCTCGGCGACGCTCATTCCCAGCAGGTCGGACATCAGCCCTCGGCCCGGGGCGAGGGGACACGAAACGCACCCTCGGCCGGATCCGGCGCCTGCTCCAGGACATCCTCCCGCGGCCAACTGGGACGCGGCTCATCCGGCCGCAAAACGTTCTCCAGCTCAACCACATGCGAGGTCGGCACCACATCGTCCAACTCCAGCTCTCCAATCCGCCCGACGTGATCGAGGATCCCGGAAAGCTCCCCGGCCATCCGCTCCACCTCCTCCTCAGAGAGGCGGAGGCGCGCCAGCTTCGCCACGTGAAGTACCTGCTCCCGCTCGATCACGGCGGGGATTCTAGGCGTCATGCATCCTGGCCAGTCAGCCAGTTATTGTCCGGCGCGATGCGGGGAGCTAAAGCAGAGGCCTTCGTAGTTCTCAGCCTGCGCCTGCTGGCAGTCAGCTTCGCGGTGGTCGGCATCCTCTTCATCGCCGTCCCGAGCGGCGTGCTCGACGTCATCTCCGACGTCGGCGAATGGTTCGGCAACAGCACCCGGGCGCCGCACACCCAGGAGGACCTCTGGCTCGCCCTCGGCTTCGCCTACATGGTGGTGATCACCGGCATCTGCCTGGTCGCCCAGGCCGACGTCGTCCGCTACCGGCCGCTGCTGTTGGTTCTGGCGGCAGGGAAGACCGCGTCCTCGCTCGGGTCGCTCGGCTTCTTCCTCTTCGACCAACACGTCTTCATCTACCTGCTCAACTTCCTGGTCGACGGATTCCTCGCGCTGCTGGCGCTCTGGCTCTGGTCGCTTGCCGGTCGCGTCGACCGGTTCGCCGCGCCTGGCTGACAGCGTCCGCCGGGGTTGTCGGCCACCGAGCAACGCACCCTGAGCGCGATCTGCGAGGCGATGGCCCCCGCCCTCGACGGCCTGCCCGCGGCCGAGCGAGAGGTCGACGTCGCCGGGCCGGTCGGGGAGTTCCTCACCTCGCTCTCGCCCCGCGTCCTGACCCGCGTCCGCCTCGCTCTGCGCGCCTTCGAGTGGCTGCCGTTTCCGTGGCGCTTCAGCCGCCTCGACCTGACCGCGCGGGAGGGCTTCCTGCAGCGCATGGAGCGCTCCCGTTTCGGGCTCTACCACGAGCTGATCCTGATGGCCAAGACCTTCACCACGCTCGGCTACGCGGTCGATCCGCGAGTCGAGGAGCGGTTGGGCCTGGAGACGACTTGCCGCATCGGCGACGGCTCGCTGCCCGAGCCTGCCGGGTCGCTGGGCGATACCAGGGCGCCTGGGGAAGGCGAGGAATGCGACGTGGTCGTCATCGGCTCGGGTGCCGGCGGTGCGGTTGCGGCGGCGACGCTCGCGGAGGCGGGTCTGGACGTGATCGTGCTCGAGGCGGGCAGCAGCTACAACCGCGAGAACTACCCCGAGAGCCAGCTCGACGCGATCGCTTCGCTCTACCGCGACGGCGGCCTGACGATCGCCGAGGGTCGCCCACCGATCCCCGTGCCGGTCGCCCGTACCGTCGGCGGCACGACCGTGATCAATTCCGGGACCTGCTTCCGCGCCCCCGATCCGGTGCTCGAGCACTGGCGGGACCGCTACGGGGTCGAGTGGGCCGACCGGCTCGACCCCGACTTCGCCGAGGCGGAGGAGTTCCTGCGGGTGACGCGGCTCGATCCGGAGCGGATGGGACGCAACGGCCAGCTCGCGATGGAGGGCGCGGCGGCGATCGGCGCCGGTGGCGGCCCGATATCTCGCAATGCCGGCAACTGCGTCCAGTGCAGCTCCTGCCCCTACGGCTGCCGGATCGACGCCAAGCGGGGAATGCACGTCAGCTACATGCCTCGCGCGGTGGCCGCAGGGGCTCGGCTGCGGACCGGAGTCGAGGCGCATCAGGTCATCGTCGAGAACGGCCGCGCCGCCGGCGTTCGCTGCGTGGCCGCGGTGGACGGCGAGCGCAACGGCAACCGGCGCCCCTACACGGTCCGCGCCCGCCGGGCGACGATCGTCGCCGGGGGAGCCTTCGGCACGCCGGAGCTGCTGCTGCGCTCGGGTCTCGGCGGCGACCATGTCGGCCGCAACCTCCATATCCACCCGGCCTGCTGGGTCGGGGCGCGCTATGAGGAGGAGGTGCGCGGCTGGGACGGCGTGATGCAGAGCTACTACGTCGACGAGTGGGAATCCGAGCGAATCCTGCTCGAGGCGACGTTCACGCCGCTGCCATTCGGCGGCGCCTGGCTGCAGGGCTCGGGGCGTGAGCACCAGGAGGCGATCCTCGACTTCGGCCACGTCAGCTCGATCGGCGTCCAGCTCACCGACGAGTCCGCCGGCCGCGTCGGCGTGGCTCGGGACGGCTCGATTCGCGCCAACTATTCGCTCAGCGACGACGATGCCCAGCGGATCGTCTTCGGCATCGCCCGCGCCGCCGAAATCCACTTTGCCGCCGGCGCGACCGAGGTCTACCCCAACATAGGCCGCGCGCCGGTCCTACGCCCCGGCGGTGTCGCCGAGTTCGAGGCGACCCGCTTCAAGCCCTCGGAGCTGCGCCTCGAGGCCTTTCACCCACAGGGCACGGCGAGAATCGCCGCCGACCCGGCCGAGGGAGTCTGCGCCGCCGACGGCTCGGTCAACGGCGTGTCGGGACTGCACGTTGCCGACGCATCGCTCTTTCCCACGGCAGTCGGCGTTAACCCGATGATGACGATCATTGCCTTCGCGAAGAGAGTGGCCGCCGAAGTAGCCGAAGCCACCCCGGCGGCGTAACGCTCTGCGCTAACCGGCGGGAGGTGGCGGAGGCGGGGGCGGAGGGCCGCCGGAGAGGCGGTCGGCCTCGCCTCCGAAGGTCGCGCCTTCCTCTCGCATCCCGCTGTAGCCGCCGTAGGCGATCCCGGCGGCGGCGATCAGGCCGAGGAAGATGCCGAACTTGAGCGTCGCGTCGACCGAGACCCCGCCGAAGGAGCCGAAGTCGGGTGGAGAGATGATCCGGTAGAGGATCAGCAGCACCGCGAAGCCTCCGAGCCCGGCGACGATCGCGTTGAGCGAGACCGGCGGCTCCAGGTCGGCGTCGGTGAGGCGGACGACGGCGACGCCGATCGCGACCACGATCGCCAGCATGAGGAAGATCGGGATCACGTCGAGCGCGTCCCAGGCGCTGCCGCCGCTGC
>DAIRWC010000084.1:0-7209 GCA_036802505.1 Solirubrobacterales bacterium | reverse complement strand
GTCGCATACGGGCCAGTGGCTGCGGACGGTATTGCCCGACTGGAATCAGCCGTCCGGCGTCCTGCGCGCCGCACATGGGGGGAAGCCCCGGATCCCGGATCTCTCGTCCAGCCGGCGCGCGAAGTATCCCAGCAGGCGCTCCCGCTCCTTGGGTTTCGGGTGACGATTCATCGTGAGCAGAAAGGCGTAATCCAGCCGCTCGCGATCACCGGCTATGAGGGCAACGTCGACGTCCGCGTCCGGGTCCACGGCGGTGGCGTCAGCGGCCAGGCCGGCGCCGTGCGTCACGGCATCTCCCGGGCGCTGATCGAGGTCGACCCCGAGCTCCGTGGCGAGCTCAAGCGGCGCGGCTTCCTCACCCGCGACGCGCGCGCCAAGGAGCGGCGCAAGGCGGGACTCAAGAAGGCCCGCAAGCGGCCGCAGTTCAGCAAGCGCTGAGCAGGCAACTGTGAGCACGGAGCGCAAGCTCTTCGGAACCGACGGGGTCCGAGGGGAGGCTGGGACGTTCCTCACCGCGGAGCTCGCTCTGGCTCTCGGCCGCGCCGCGACCGCCTCGCTTGAGGCCACGCGACCTCAGGTGCTGATCGTCCGTGATACGCGCGAGTCGGGCCCGATGCTGGAAGCGGCGCTTGCCGCCGGGGTGGCTGAGGCTGGCGCCGACGCCCGCCGCCGCGGTTCTCGTCCGCCGTCTCGGCCTCGATCTCGCCGCCGTCGTCTCCGCCTCCCATAACCCCTACCGGGACAACGGCATCAAGTTCTTCAGCGCCCAGGGGACCAAGCTCGCCGATGAGACCGAGGCCCGGATGGAGGCCGTGCTCGAGGCCGGGCCCCAGCCCGCCGAGCCTGGCCACGTCCGCGAGCTGGACGGAGGCGCCGAGGACTACCTGCGTGCCCTCGAGGCTGCCTTCCCGCTCGATCTCTCCGGCGTCAAGGTCGCCCTCGACTGCGCCAACGGTGCGACCCACCGGGTCGCCCCGGCGATCTTCGAGCGCCTCGGCGCCGAGGTCCACGCGGTCGCGGTCGAGCCGGACGGGCGCAATATCAACGACGGCTGCGGCTCGACCCACCTCGGTTACCTGGCCGGGCACGTCGCCTCCTCGGGCGCCACGGTCGGCTTCGCCTTCGACGGCGACGGCGACCGGGTGCTCGCGGTGGACGGCAGCGGTCGCGAGCACGACGGCGACGAGCTGATCGCCCTGCTGGCGCGGGGGCAGGCCGGGCGCGACGAGCTCGGCGGCGGCGTCGCCGTGACCGTGATGAGCAACTACGGCTTTCACCAGGCGATGGAGGCGGCGGGGGTCGAGGTCTCCGTGACCAAGGTCGGCGACCGCTACGTGCTCGACGAGCTGCGCGAGCGCGGCTGGTCCTTGGGGGGCGAGCAGTCGGGCCACATAATCGACACGCGCTTCGCCGCCACCGGCGACGGGATCGCCGCCGCGCTGATGACGATGCGCGAGCTCGGCGACCGCGACCTGGCCTCGGTCGAGGCGATGGAGAAGCTGCCGCAGAAGCTGGTCAACGTCGAGGTCGCCGATCGCGGGGCGATCGCCGGCGCCACCGCCGTCTGGGAGGCGGTCGAGCGCGAGGGCGGCGAGCTGGAGGGCCGTGGCCGCGTCCTCCTGCGCCCCTCCGGCACCGAGCCGCTGGTCCGCGTCATGGCCGAGGCGCCGAGCGCCGAGGAGGCCGACGCGGTCTGCAAGCGCCTTGCCGACCTGGTCCGGCAGGAGCTGGGCTGACGCAGTTCACCGTCTACCCTTGACGGCCTTCTATGTGCGGAATCGTCGGATACGTCGGGGGGCGCCCCTGCCGCGACCTCTTGGTCGCCGGCTTGGAGAAGCTCGAATACCGGGGATATGACTCCGCCGGCGTCTCGGTGATCGAGGACGGGCATGTCGACAGCGTCCGTGCGGTCGGCAACCTCGCCAACCTGCGCGCCGCGATGGACGAGCAGAAGAACGGCGGCGGCGTTGCCGTGGCCGCTGCTCCGGCGACGACCGGAGTCGCCCATACGCGCTGGGCGACCCACGGCAAGGTCACCGAGGAGAACGCCCACCCGCACAGCGACACATCCGACCGGGTCCACATCGTCCTCAACGGGATCGTCGAGAACCACGCCAAGCTGCGCGCCCGGCTCGAGTCCGAAGGTCAGCAGTTCAGCTCCGAAACCGATGCCGAGGTTGTCGCCCACCTGATCGCCCAGCACTACGACGGCGATCTGGCCGCCGCGGTCCGCGCCGCCTTCGCCGATCTCCGTGGCCACTACGCCTTCGTCGCCATGCACGCCGACCGTCCCGACCAGCTCGTCGGGGCGCGCAAGGAGTGCCCGCTGGTCGCCGGTGTCGGCGAGGGCGAGAGCTTCCTCGCCTCGGCGATCCCCGCCTTCCTCGCCGAGACGCGCCAGGCGGTCGCGATCGAGAACGACGAGATCGTCACGATCGACGCCTCCGGGGTGACGATCACCGACGCCGAGGGCAACCCGGTCGAGCGCGCGGCCGAGGAGATCGATTGGGACGAGGCCGCCGCCGAGAAGGACGGCTATGAGACGTTCATGCTGAAGGAGATCCACGAACAGGCGGACGCCGTCGCCGAAACGATCGCCGACCGCCTGCCCGGCGACGATGGGGTGGACTTTTCCGAGGTCGAGCTGGACGACGAATTCCTGCGCGGCCTGCGGCGGATCGTGATCGTCGCCTGCGGCACCTCCTACCACGCGGGCTTGGTCGGTCGCTACGCGATCGAGGAGTGGGCGCGGGTGCCGGTCGAAATGGACATCGCCTCCGAGTATCGCTACCGCAACCCGGTGGTGGGGGAGGGCGACCTGGTGATCGGCATCACCCAGTCCGGCGAGACCGCCGACACCCTGGCCGCGATGCGCCTCGCCCGCGAGCGCGGCGCCACTGTTCTTGCGGTCACCAACATCCTCGGCAGCCAGGCCACGCGCGACGCCGACGCGATCCTCTACACCCGCAGCGGCATGGAGATCAGCGTCGCCGCGACCAAGACCTTCGTCGCCCAGGTGGCGGCGATGTACCTGCTGGGGCTACGGTTGGCCGAGCTGCGCGGGACGCTGCCGCCCGAGCGCCTCACCGAGCTGATCGCCGAGATGAAGTCGCTGCCCTCGAAGGTGGAGACGACGCTGGCCGGCTGCGAGGAGCGTGTGGGCGAGGTCTCGGCGGCGTTTTCCGATCGGCAGTTCTTCCTCTACCTGGGACGCCACATCGGCCTGCCGGTCTGCCTCGAGGGTGCGCTGAAGCTGAAGGAGGTCTCCTACATCCCGACCGACGCCTATGCCGCCGGCGAGATGAAGCACGGCCCGATCGCCCTGCTGGACGAGTCGACGCCGGTCGTCTGCGTGGCGACCGAGAGCCGGGTCCTCAGCAAGGTTCTCTCCAATGTCGAAGAGGTGCGCGCGCGGGGAGCCGAGACGATCGCGATCGTCACCGCGGGCGACGAGCGCGCCGGCGCGGTAGCCGATCAGACGATCGAGGTCGCCGCCACCGACTGGATCCTGCAGCCGATCCTGGCGATCCTGCCGCTCCAGTTGCTCGCCTACGACATCGCCCGCGCCCGCGGCCTCAACGTCGACCAACCGAGAAATCTGGCCAAGACCGTGACGGTCGAGTGACGGCACCGCTAGGATGCCGGGCCGCATGAAGCCTCGTCTCCTCCTCGCGGTGCTCGCACTGGTCGCCCTGATCGTTCTCGTTACCGGTTGCGGTAGCAGCAGCTCCTCGGGCTCTCAGGTGGCCGAGCTCGCGCCCCCCGGCGCGCCGGTCTTCGTCGAAGGCACCCTGCAGCCGGAAGGCGAGCTGAAGTCGAACACCGAAGCGATCGCCGAGCGTGTCGCCGGAATCGGCAACCTCGGGGAGTACATCGTCGAAAAACTCGAAAGCTCGGCGGGCAACGAAGGCGACCCGGTCGACTTCGCCAAGGAAATCGAACCCTGGCTGGGCGAGCGCGCCGGCGTCTTCTTCGAGCAGCTCGAAGAAGGCAACGAATTCAGCGGCACCGGCGTGATCGTCGAATCGACCGATACGGCCGCGACCCAGGAATTCGTCGACAAGCACAACAAAGACAACGAAGGAAAAGTCGTCGGTCTGGTCGGCGACTTCCTCGTCGTTGCCGAAGATCAGAAGGTCTTCGACGAAGTCGAAGAAGCCTCGGAAGGCGAATCCCTCGCCGCCGAAGACACCTTCGCCAAGGCGATCTCCGCCGCCTCCGACGGCAGCCTCGCCGACGTCTACGTCGACGTCGGCAAGCTGATCAACCAGTCCGGCGGGCAGATCAGCCCGACGGCTCGCCAGATCCTCCAGAACGCCGGCATCGACCCCAGTGAAGCGACCGCGGTGGCCAGCGTCGTGCCGGGCTCCGACCAGGTCTCGGTCGAATTCAGCAGCGACCTGGCCGGCCAGGAAGCACCGACCGGGGATGCGTCGTCGCTGCTCGGCGAACTGCCGGGCAACGCCTTCGCCGGAATCGCCGTCTCCGGCTTCGGCAAGCAGCTCAACGAGGCGATCGACAGCCTCGACAAGCAGGGCATCCCCGGCACGATCCCGCCCGGTCAGCTGAAGAAAGGCCTCAAGCAGCTCGGCATCGACCTGGAAGGCTTCGCCAACTCCGTGCAGGACGCCGGCATCTTCGCCACTGGCAGCAGCGAAAGCAGCCTCGGCGGTGCTCTCGTGCTCAGCACCAAGGGCACGAACGCGACCGACACGGTCTCCAGCATCGTCACCCTGCTGCGCAGCGCCCACGTCGCAGGCGTCAGCGTGCTCGGCGGCAAGTACGCCGGCTTCTCGGTCCACAGCGCCGAACTCGGCAACAAGCCAATCGTCGTCGCCGCCCGAGAAGGACGGCTCGCGATCGGTTACGGCCTGCCCGCGACGCTGAACGGCCTGGTCTCGGAAAAGGGCAAGGCCAAGACGCTCTCTGAAGACCCCGCCTATAGCGACGCCGTTGCCTCGCTCGGCGACACGCCGATCGCCGGCTTCGCCGACGGCCCGGCCGCCCTCAACCTCGCCGACGCATTGATCCCCAGCTCCGACGAAGGCTTCGAAGAAGCGAAGAAGTACCTGAAGAGCATCCGTTTCCTCGCCCTCGGCTCAGCCAGCCAGGACGAACTGGCGACGGCGAAGCTGATCATCGGCCTGAAGTAGTTAACTACTCTCTGCCTGAGGGGCCAAAGCACGCGTTTTAATGCATCATTGACAATTAGCTTTGATTGATTCACAATCAGCGTTGATGATTTCCCAATTTCAAACTCATTCAGGTGCTTTGGGGATCTACGAAGTTCCTGAGGTGGAAGCTTCTGAACTGGCTGCACTCGAGCGCATCGAGGACCTGCGGCGTCAGCTTCGCTATCGGGTGGCGGAGCCGCGACGCTGGGTGGGTTCCGTTCGTCGAGTGCTCAGTGCCCGTGCGATTCAGGGCTCGAACAGCATCGAGGGGTACGACGTCTCGATAGAGGACGCCCTCGCTGCGGTCGAAGGCGATGAGCCGACCGAAGCGCAGGAACGCGATTGGCTCGCGGTGCTTGGCTACAGGCGGGCGATGACATATGTGCTTCAACTCGCGGGCGATCCGCATTTCGAATACTCGTCGGCGCTGATCCGCAGCCTGCATTTCATGGTTACGGAGTACTCGCTCGAGGCAAGTCCCGGGCTTTGGCGTGCGGGCCCGATATGGGTTCGGAACGACGCGACCGGGGAAATCGTCTACGAAGCGCCGGAGCATGAGGCGGTTCCCGAGTTGATCGACCGGCTGGTCGGTCAACTTCAGGCAGATGACGATGTGCCGCCGATGGTTCGGGCCGCGATGGCGCACCTCAATCTGGTGATGATCCATCCCTTTCGCGATGGGAACGGCCGCATGGCCCGCTGCCTGCAGACGCTGGCTCTGGCCAGGGATCGGATCCTGTCACCCGAGTGGATGAGCATCGAGGAGTATCTGGGGGCGCATACGCAGGCCTACTACGACATCCTTGCCAAGGTCGGGCAGGGTGCTTGGAATCCCGAACTTGATGCGCGTCCGTGGGTTCGCTTCTGTTTGCGGGCGCACTACATCCAAGCGGCGAACGTCCTCGGGCGCATCAAGGAGTCAGAGCGGATCTGGGTCGCCGTCGACGAGCTTCGCGTAAAGCATGACTTGCCCGAGCGCGTCGTCAGCAGCCTGTTCGATGCGGCGACAGGGCTGCGGATTCGCAACTCCTCGCACCGAAAGAGCGTCGAGAGCTCGGAGCTTGTCAAGATTTCGAAGCAGACCGCGACCAATGACCTCGGCGCGATGGTTCGTGCGGGCCTGATCAAACAGCATGGTGAAAAGCGCGGGGCCTACTACGAGGCAGCGGATCCGTTGCTTGAAATTCACGAGCGGGCCCAAGTGGGAGGGCCGGCGATGGATGCCGGGTCCCTCTTCGACACCTAAGCTGACCCGCATGGAGCCCTGGCTCGACCCTCTCTATGACGCCGACGGGATGCGCGCGGTCGATCGCTGGGCGATCGAGGATCAGGGGGTGCCGTCGCTGGAGTTGATGGAGGCGGCGGGACGGGCGGTTGCCGACGTGGTCGGGGAGCTGGCACCGGATGGGCCGGTGCGGGTCGTCTGCGGCAAGGGCAACAACGCGGGCGACGGACTGGTTGCCGCCAGGTACCTGCGTGAGGCCGGTTTTGTGGTCGAGGCATTGCTGCTCTGGCCGGCCGATGAGTTGAGCGGCGATGCCGCCGCCAATCTGGAGCGTTTTCCAGCTGAGCATGTGGGCGGTGACCTCGCCCCGCGGCTCGCGGATTCCGGCGCGGTCGTCGACGCGATCTTCGGCACCGGCTTCGCTGGGGAGCCGCGCGAGCCGGCCCTGTCGGCGATCACGGCTATCGATGCCTGTGAGGCGCCCATCGTCGCCTGCGACATCGCCTCTGGCGTTGATGCCTCGACCGGCGAGGTCGCGGACCTCGCGGTCGAAGCCGACATCACCGTCAGCTTCCACGCCCCCAAGCTCGGCCACCGGGTGGCTCCCGGCAAGTGGCACAGCGGCGAGCTGCGGGTGGCGCCGATCGGAATTCCACCCGGCGCGCCCGCCCAGCCTGCTGCCGGAACGATCGGTGCCTCGGTGCTGGAGCTGGCGCCGCGGCGTGGGGCGCGCTCGACCAAGTTCAGCTCCGGGCAGGTGACGATCGCGGGCGGTTCGCGCGGCCTCACCGGCGCCGTGCAGATGTCTTC
>DAIRWC010000083.1:5700-7311 GCA_036802505.1 Solirubrobacterales bacterium | reverse complement strand
ATTACGGTATAGCACCAGGAGATATACGTTTTATGGCCGCAGCAGTACCCGAAAAAGCCCCCGAGAAGCAACGCATTCGCATCCGCCTCAAGGCCTACGACTCGAAAGTCATTGATCAAAGTGCCAAGCAAATCATCGACACCGCCATCCGCACCGGCGCCGGTAACCGGCTTGACAGTCCGGCGCTGATCGCGGACGGCAACCACGCCCGCGCCGACTCCTACGTCAGCCTGGCGGTGGTCGCGACTGCCGTCGTCGTCGCGATCGGCATACCGGTCGCCGACCCGCTGATCGGCCTCGCGATCACCACCGTGATCCTCAAGATCACCTGGGATTCCTGGCGTACCGTGCGCGGGCACAGCCACTGAGACACGACGCTCGGTCAGGGATTTCCCGCACCGTCTCGGGTGTTTTGGACGGAAGCGGTAATGCCCCCAGCGGGAGACGATGACGTTCGAACTTCGATGCTGCGCGCGCTTGCCACACGACGGATCGCTGTCCTCGCCTTGGCGACGGGCCTGGGTTTCTGCATCGCGGGCTCGGTGACCGCCACGGCCGCGTCCGCTCTGGCGCAAGAGGAACAGAAAGGCAAAGGCATCGCCGAATCGGTGCGCACGGGCGAAAAGCAATGCGCAGACCTCTCCGGCGACGAATTCGAGTTGATCGGCGAGTACGCGATGGGCAGCTACCTCAACAGCGAAGCAACCCATTCCGCGATGAACCGACGCATGACTCTGATGGTGGGAGAAGCCGGCGAGCGTCGCATGCACCTGGCGCTTGGCCACCGCTTCAGCGGTTGCCCTGGCGGTCCAGCCTCGGGCTGGGTAGGAACCGCCGCGGGGATGATGGGTGGCCGTGGGTCTGGCGGCAGCTGGCCAGGCATGATGGGCAGCGACGAATACGAAGAACGCAGCGGCTACTCGGGCACGATGATGGGTGCCGGTCGACACGGCGATAGCGGCATAAGCACCCTGGGCGTTGTCCTGGTCGCCCTCGCGGCGGCAGCCATTGGCGCCGGTGCGGTGGCCCTGTTGATGCAACGGCAGCGGCCTCCCAGGGACGCAGCGCCCTAAGCTGGGCGAGGCGCTTCCTGCTGGCCGCTGGCTCTGACAAGCCAAGCTCGACGGCCTCGCAGAAAGCCATCGCCTGCCGCGAGCTACAGATTTCGGACGCGGCGGCCGATCTCGTGGTCTTGGGGATAGCCGGCGGAGTCCCAGAACGCACCGGCTGTTTCGTCCTCGAAGGCGACCAGGGCGGTAATCCGTTGGACGCCGCACCCGCGCAGGTACTCCTCGCCCGCTCGGGTCAGCGCGATCCCGATGCCCTTCCTGCGGTGGGCTTCGCGAACGGCGAGTCTGTACAGGTTCCCTCGCCAGCCGTCCCAGCCGGCGATCAGGGCGCCGACGATCTCTCCATCGCGCTCGGCGACCAGGAGGGCGGCCGGGGAATTGGCGATCAGGCGTTCGACGTCCTCCAAACGATCTGTCGTGCTCGCATGCTCGCTCCGCTCCTGAGCCCATAGCTCGAGGACCGCTCGTACATCCTGCTCCCCGCAACGCCGAATGGTGATTTCGTCGGCCCTCAAGATCCCAGTATCGCAAGGCTGGCGGG
>DAIRWC010000083.1:0-5690 GCA_036802505.1 Solirubrobacterales bacterium | reverse complement strand
CCCGCCGGTGTCTACCGGCAGGTAGGGCCAAGGTGGATTCGGGATCAGCCGATTCCGTATGTGCCGCTGTTCGTTCCTTCGATCGTGAGCGAGCCGGAGGTTCTGAATATCTGTTCTTTTTTTTCGTTTTCGAGCTTGCCGTCGAAGGCAAGGCCGGTTACTTCGGTTTTATTCGGTTCAAGTTTGACTGTCATGCTCGCGATCGTTTTGTCGAGTTCTGGTTCTTTGCATTCGGCGCCTTTGAAGGTGTGCTTGGTGCGCCAATTTGTGACCGTCAGATCTTCTGCGTTGACATCGACGGTCCAGGGCAGGCCCTTCCCTTCGCCGACGTTCAGTTCGCATTTTGTCGTTTTGAAGGTGCCGAAGCTGCCTTCGCATTTTTTGATTTCGAATTTGGTGATTTTCCCGGTGCTCCCACCTTCGGTGGTCATCGTGGCGTGGATTTCGCAATCCATGCCATTGCCTTCGGTGGTTTCGAATATTTCGGCGCCGTTCATTGTGAATTCGGTGAATTTGGTGACGTTGGTGCCGTTTTTGTCTTTCCATACCGCCGCCAGAGCCAGCGCCGGCACGGCGAGCACCGCGATCGCGGCGATCACGCCGGCGAGCAACAGCCGTCTATTGCTTTTCATCTCTCCCATTCCTTTTCTAATGACTGGGTCGTCGGTGCGCCTTCCCGGCGCACTGTCTTCTTATACAAGCGGCAGCATTATAATCAGATATTTTAGATTGATAGGCCATTTGTGGCCGGAAAACCAGTGGTCCGCGGGGCCAGAGTGGCTCAGCCTTGGGGGTGCCGGCTCTTGGCGAGCTCGAACACAATCGGCACCGACGCCGTTTCCGCACCGCCACCGGTCGGCATGTAGGTGAGCCCCACCCTCGCCCGCAACTTGTGCTTCCGCCGCAGAATGGCGCGTGCGCCCGGCGTCGGCCTCAGATGGATCGTCACCGTCCGGGCCGAGCCCACGGGAACGGTCACGGGCTCGATCGGCGTTCCGATCTTCGTCGACGCGCTCGCGCGAGCCGGCGCTACCGGGGCCTTGGCCGCCCGCAGCAGGCCGGATCCGGCAACCCTGACGCGCAGGGTCACGACGCCACTGCGCCGGTTCGCCCTTGCCTTGCCGAACCGAAACCCCACCCGACCGTGCTTCGCGGAAAATCCGCCGGGCGGCGCACTGGCGATGGAGATCGCATCGACACCGGCGTTGAACACTTCCTCGGTCACCGCGGTGGCGATACGCAGACGCACGGTCTGGCCGGCGAAAGCACCGAGGTTGATGGTAAACGTTTTGGGGGCCATCGTCGGGCGATCGCCCGGTTTGGTGGCAAACACCGTGCGGAGGATGTCAGCCGGGTCGAGCGATTCGAGCGGTGCTTCCGGTTTCATCACGTCGATTCGGAACTGCTGGTTTTCCTGGAAGTCGCCGTTCGGGAGCCGCAGGGCTTCGTCGCCGACCGAGAGCGTATCCGGCGTCGGGATCGCGATCGGCTTGTAGGAGTCGTAGTAGGCCACCAGGCGCAGCTGGTAGTCGGACCCCGGTTCCAGTGCCACGTCCTGGTAAAGGATCAAGGTGTCGGGCTCGACCTCGTCGGTGACGGCGGCGAACACGCCCTGCGGTGGGAACTGGACCGGCGCGTCACGACCCTGGCTCTGTTTTTTCCTGTTGGCGCCAATCGGCGTTTCGTTACCCCGGTATGCAAACCAATCGCCGAACGGGTTTGCCTGATAGACATTCCAACCATTCAGCGTCCCGGACTCGAAGTCGCCGTTGACGACGTTCGCCGCATCGGCACCGCCGGGCGCAAACACGACCACGAGAACAGCGGTGAGCAGGGTCACCCGTCCGATCTCAGACCACCATCTCATCTCATCGGGAGATCGAGAACTTCATCTTTGCGGGGCTCAGGTCGACATGCCCGCTAGGTCCGACCGCGCGTACCCAGAAGACGTGCCTGCCGGCACTCAGGCCCGCGTATCTCTTCGGTGACCCGCAGATATCGAAGGGCTTGTCGTCCAGCCTGCAGAGGAACGTGGAGCCGGCTTGGTCGGCCTTGAAGACGAAACGGGCGGTGTGGTGTCGCGATCGCCCTCCCACGATCTTGGTCCGGGGTCGGATCGCCGCCGCCGCGCCCCCGAATACTCCCTGTGCGCCACTTCCGAAGGCACTGGCCCCCCCGGGCCCGGACGAACCTTCGGCCCCGCCTCCGGCCGTCGACAGCTCCGAGGTCGCGCCTTCTTTGGTCTGGGTGGCGGCGACGATCGTCCCCACCGGAATCTCCCCGTCGTAGATGACGTCCCAGCTGCCGTTGCTGTCGGCGACCGCTTCGCCGAGGAACGACTCGAGCTCCCCCGCCGCAGCCGTCTGCTTGCGGAAGACCCGCACCGTGGCGCCTGCTTTCGCGCCACCGCTCGCGCCGGTTTGCGTCGAGGCGGAGAAGCTGGGCGGTTTGATCCCCCTGTTGGGCCCCACTTCGGTGGCGGGGGAGGCGGCGACCAGGTGGATGAAGGGGCCCCCGTTGCCCGCTCCGCGGTTCCGAGCCACTTCGTTGTCCGTTGCTTCCTTGTCGGAGATCTCGATCGCGGCACCGGCGCCGTCACCGATTACGTTTTCGTCATTCCCGGTGTCGCCACCGATGGAGTTTTGCGTTGCTTCCGAAACACTCCCCTCGATCCAGACCCCAGGCCCCCCGGCCCCGAGCACTTCGTTGCCGACGATCTCATTGAGATTGTTTTCGACGAGAATCCCGCTGGCCGTGGACCCTTGGATCAGGTTGCCTTCGACCACGTTGCCGTATTCGGTCGGTACGAAGGTCCTGATTCCGGTTTGAGAACCGAAGATCTCGTTGTCGTGGATCCACGCTCCCTGCCCTCTTTGGAGAATCGCCACGCCGCCTTCCATCCTGATCTCGTTACCGGCGATCTCCGCTTCGAGCCCGGGGCTCGCCAGTTCGGCCGAGTCGACGACGATCCCTTCGTCCGGCGAGGCCAGCGTGCCCGTGCCGGCGGCGTCAACCCCGATCAGATTGCCCCGAATCGCGAGGTCACCCGCGGCCGGGCCCGCGAGAACCGCCACGCCGCCTCCGTCGATGCGATTGGCTTCACCCGCGGAGGGCCCCCCGACGAGCGTGTGCGCCGCTTCGCCGACGTTGACTCCGGCTTCGGCGCTGGGGACGGCCCCCGTGCCTTCCGCATTGACGCCGATGTAGTTGCCAAGGACCGACGTCGACGTCGCTGGGCTCTCCCCGGCCTCGCCCTGCAGGTCCACCCCATTCGCAGTCGCGCCCGAGATCACGTTGCAGCCCCCGTCGCACTCAGGGCTCGCGGCGGCGGTAGGCCTGACCCTGGTGCCGATTTCCGTGCCGGTCACTTCGCCCCCTCCCGTCGAGACGACCTCGATGTCGTCGCCTCCGTTGAGGCTCGGCGTGATCCCGTCCGGCTCGACGCCGAAGTAATTGCCATAGACCTTGACGCCATTGCCCCCGTGGACGTCGAGCCCGTCAGCCGCATTGCCGGAGAAGACGTTTCCCTGTTCGGCGCCTTCCCCGCCGATGAGACTGCGGTTCGACCCCGGCCCGACGAGGACGCCGGTCCCATTCCCAACGGAGGCGCCGCCCAACGCCACGCCAAACCAGTTTTCCTGAATCTTGGTCCTGGGAGATCCAAGCAGGCTGATGGCAGTCTGAGCTCCGGTGATAGCCAGACCCCTGATTTCGCTTTCTTCGGCATTCGAAACGACCAACGCCGGTTTTCCACTGAGGCCACTGATACCGACGCAGGGGCCGAGAGCACCGGGGCCGGTTTCGCAGATCCCTTCGATGAACACAGGGACGGCGATGTCCGGCAGTTGGCTGCCCAGGGCGATCGTCGACGAGCTCTGGCCGTCGAAAACACCTTCTTCGAATTCAATCGAGGTCGATTCCCCCAGGCTGTCCCCCTCTTCGATCGCGGCGCGCAGCGTGCACACGCCACCGGGGGTCGTGTGGCAACTTTCGTCGCCGAGCGAATCGTCGACTTCGTCGGCGGTGCTGTTGACGATGAACTGTTCCGCCCTCGCCATAGGCACCGCGACCAGCGCGCAGGCAAGCGCGATCACGGCAACGGCCAGAGCCCAGCCTCGACGCCTCCCAAGCATCCCGTCGACCAGCACACGATGACTCTAACCGCCGTCGAGTCGATGGGCAAGTATTTTCGATCCAGTTAGGATGAAACGAAAATAAACAGCAGGATTCCCTACAGCGTTCGTCCAATCTCTAGAGTGGTGCCGCAAACTTCAACCGGAGGTCGTCATGGCTGCCCGTCTTTCCGCTGTGCTCATCGCCGCCCTTGCCGTCGCGCTGCTACCCGCCGCCCTGGCCGCGGGCGCGAGCAACTCGACCACGATCGTCGTCAGCCTCAAAACGCCCGCCTTCCACGGCACCCTGAAGTCCAGCAAGAGCGCCTGCGCGACGAACCGGACGGTCAAGCTCTACCGCGAGAAGCCAGGACCGGACGCGCTTCTCGGCACTGACAAGAGCAACGCCAAGACCAAGTGGTCCATTCCGATCGGCAAGCGGCTCGTCTCCGGCTCCTACTACGCGAAGGCACCCGCCAAGGGCAGCTGCAAGCCGGCGAAATCGAAGGTGCTCTCGATCAACTGACGTCGCTAGGCGCTGGGCTCGGACTCGCCAGCGCCCTCGAACAGCTGCCCCGCGCGGATCCGCTCCGCCATCTCCGCCGATTCGTCGCGGTAGACGCGTCCATCCTCGAACTCGATCGCCGGGTACTTGCGCTGGCCGGAGAGCTGCTCGAGGTCGTTGCGCTTGCCCGGGCGCAGCGGTCCCTTGACCACCTCGTACTCGACGCCCTGCTCGTCGAGCGCCTTCTGGACGCGCCAGCAGGGGTGGGCATCGATCTTGACCCACGTCGTCGGGCAGCGGTGGAGCTTTACGGCCATCGGTTGCCAGCCTAGCCGCACACGAGGCGAACGACAAGGTTGGGCGGGCGACCTATGCCCTTCCCGCGGGCATAGGTCCGCCTGCCCAACGAACCCTGCATATACAGAGATACGAGCCTCCTCTCCCTGTAGTAACCCCAGAAACGTTCCGCGAAGTGGGGCGGTTCCGGTGCAACCAAGGAGGCCGCCGGGCAGGCTAGCCGATTGAGCGCTTTGGTGCAAGCGCAGGTAGAAATCTCGTTAACGGGCCGGCTTCTAGCGCAGCGCAGGCTCACCGGAGCGCAATGCCGCGAGCACCCGCTCGGCCACCGACTCCCCCGTCAGGCCGACCTCCTCGCGCAGCAGCGCCGGCTTGCCGTGGGTCACGTAGCGGTCCGGCAGGCCGACCCGCATCACCCGCGCCCGGTCGCCGGGGCGGTCGGCAAAGGAGTCCTCGAGGTGCTCCAGGACAGCCGACCCGAAGCCGCCGGGCAACACGTTCTCCTCGATCGTCACGACCAGGTCGTGGCCGAGCGCGAGGCGCTCCAGCAGCTCGGCGTCGAGTGGCTTGGCGAAACGCGCGTCGGCGACGGTCGGGCGCAGATCGTGTGCGGCGAGGATCTCCGCCGCCCGCAGCGCGACCGAGACCCCGTAGCCGTATCCCAGCAAGGCCACTCGCTCACCGCTCGTCAGCAGCTCGCCGCTGCCGATCGGTATCTCTTCCGGCCGGGCGGGCAGCTCGACGCCCTCCGCGGCACCGCGCGGGTAGCGCAGCGC
>DAIRWC010000082.1:5978-7357 GCA_036802505.1 Solirubrobacterales bacterium | reverse complement strand
CCCAGAACAGGACCGGCGCGGCGACCAGCGCCACCAGCCAGCGCATCGTGTGGGCGAGCCAGACCGGGTGATAGGCGGAGACCACCCCCAGGATCGGCGCCTCGACGAATTCATGGCCGAGCGCGGTTTCCGGGCCCTGCGGCCCGGCGACTACCGGCACCGCCATCAATGCGATCGCCGCCATCCCGGCGTAGACGAGCGGCACCGCGACCGCCCCCACCGAGACGATCCGCTTCAGGTCACGCGGCCTGACGTCGATGTCGGGCGCCAGGTCGGAAGCGGCCTCGATCCCGGCGTAGGCGAGCATCGCGACCACCGACGCGTAGATGATGTCCTTGAAGTTCGGGCTGGTGAAGAGGTGGATCTGTTCGGTGAGGCGCTCGGGGTGCAGGACCGCGAGCGCGCCCACGCCGATCACCGCGAGCTGCAGAGCGATGTCGGCCAGCGCCAGGACGCCGAGCGCGCGCGCCCGGCCACGGCCGGTGATGTTGAGGATGTTGAGCGTGCAGGCGGCGACGATGACCAGCCCGGCGACGCCGATCTCCCAGCCGGGCTCGGAGAGGTCGTGGGAGATCGGCTCCAGGTAGTGCGGGACCGAGATCGCCGCCAGGGCGGCGACGATCAGGTAGTCGATCAGGATCGCCCAGCCGGCGATGAAGGCGATCAGCTCGTTGAAGGCGTGGCGAGCGAAGCTGGAGGAGCCCCCCCGCTCGCGGATCATCGCGCCCCCCTCCACGTAGCTGAGCGTGGTCAGCACAAACAGCAGCCCGGCGGCGAGGAAGATCAGCGGGGTCAGGCCGAGGCCGCGATCGGCGACGACGCCAAGCGAGAAATAGATCGAGAAGCCGACCACTGAGTAGACCGCCGCGAAGAGGCCGGGGACGCCCAGGCCGCGGTTCAGCAGGGGTTCCAGGCGCGAGCGTTGCTCGGGCTCGCTCATCTGAAGTCTCGGCGACTCAGCCAGAGGCGCGCCACGCCCACGGCGAGAAAGGCAAGGCCGAGGAAGGTTCCTAGGGACAGGGGGCCGCCGCCGTGGGTGAGGGTGCTTATGAGGATCAGTAGGCCGAGGGCCAGGAAGGCCAGGGAGAGGAGCTGGACGGAGCGGGCGTACACCGGGCGATTCTCTCAGGCTGGGACGGGCACTGACTCTGGCTGCTGGCTGCTGCGGTCGGAAACGACGATGACGCGGCAGGGGCGCTCGCTGAGGACGGTCTGCAGGGTCTTGTCGTAGAGCGGGGCGCCGTTGCGGTAGCGCAGGCCGACGACGATCGCGGCGGCGCTGATCAGGTTCGCCTCGTCGGAGATCGAGTAGCCCGCCTGCGCCGGCCGCACCCGCTCGACATGACCGGTGACCCGCTGCCCGCCGAGACGCTGGCCGC
>DAIRWC010000082.1:0-5968 GCA_036802505.1 Solirubrobacterales bacterium | reverse complement strand
CCCGCCGATCAGCTTCGCCTGCTCGACCTTGCTCTGCGCCTCGGCTTCCTGGCTGCGCAGGTCGGCCTCGAGCGGCAGGTCGGTCGGCACCGTCAGCATCGAGTGGATGTGAACGCCGCGGCGCCGCTTGGAGGCGAGCTTGATAGCCGTCGCGACCATCTCCTCCGAGAACGGCTCGCCGTCCTCGAAGGCCACGAGAATGCTGCGGTACTCGATCTCCTCGACGCCGAGCGGCTCCGGGGTGACCACTTTGACGGTCTCGGTCAGGGGCAGTTTCTGGTTGCGGCGGTAGACGACGTAGACGACGATCCCGATCGCCATCCAGGCGGCTCCGACGGCGAGGGTACGGGGATTCAGCGCCATCACCACGATCCAGGCGGCAAAGGTGCCGAGGCCGCCGAGCACAGCGGTCAGCGGCACCTCGAAGCCGAAGGCGTGGAAGTTGAGCGGCGGCTTCCAGGGCCGCTCCTCGCCCGCGTGCCTGCGTCGCAGCTGGATCACCGCGACGTGGGCGATCGTGAAGGAGAGCATCGCCCCGAACGAGTACAGCGTCGCGAGGAATTCGGCCTGGCCGGGGATCAGCGTGATCATCGCCAGGCCGGAGAAGACGAGGATCGCGATGTAGGGCGTCCGGTAGCGAGGATGCACGGCCCGCAACGCCTCGGGAAGTTGGCGGTGCTGGCCCATCGAGTAGGTGAGGCGGGAGACGCCGATCAGGCCGGCGTTGGTGGCGATCAGCAGGATCACCGCGGCGAGGATGCCGACGTAGAAGCGCAGCGCTTCGGTCAGCCCGCTGCCGAGGCCGAGGTTCTCGACGATGCCGAGAATCGGGTCGTTGGCGAACTCGCTCCCCAGCGCGGTCGTGTAGTGCCCCGCGGCGTTCTGGACCACCGGCATCGCCGACAGCGCGACGATCGGGATCAGCAGGTAGAGGCCGAGCACGGCGGCGACCGTGAAGCCGACGCTGCGCGGGATCGTCCGCGCCGCGTCCTTGGCCTCCTCGGCCATGTTGGAGATCGTCTCGATGCCGGTGTAGGCGATCATCGCGACGGCGACGCCGAGGGCGAAGTCGCTCCAGGAGGGGGCGACGCCGAGGTGGACGTTGTCGACCAGGATCTGCGGGCTCAGCACCAGCACGACGCCGATCCCGACCAGGACGACCTGGGTGCCGAGGTCGGCGATCGCGAGGACCAGGTTGAGCTTCGCCGACTCCTGCGAGCCGCGGATGTTGAGCAGCGCAAGCGCGCCGATCAGGACGGCGCCGCCGATGATGTCGCCCGGGGCGTGGCCGAGCGGCTCCCAGAAGACCGCCAGGTAGTGGGGCACGAAGTAGGCCGAGATCGCGACCGTGATCGTGTAGTTGAGCATCTGCCCCCAGGCGGCGACGAAGCTGACCAGCTCGTTGAACGCGTGCCGGGCGAAGCTCGAGGAGCCGCCCGCCTCCGGGTACATCACCGTCGCCTCGGTGTAGGTCGCCGCCGTGAACATGAAGATCAGCCCGGCGATGACGAATGCGATCGGCGTCAGGCCGAGGGCGAAGGCCGCGGTGACGCCGAGCGCGTAATAGATCGAGGAGCCGACGTTGCCGTAGGCCGTCGAGAACAGCGCGCCGACGCCGTGCACACGGCTCAGCGATTCGTCTCTGGGGATCCGCTGGGCCATCGATCAGGTGGAGGGACGGGTCACTCAGCCCGAATATACGGAGATCGCCGGTGCTCTCCGCACGTGGGCGCGGGTCAGCTCGGCGGGCGAGGCGCAGCCGCAGAGCGCGAGCGTCAGCTCGAGCTCCTCGCGCAGCAGCGAGAGCACGCGCCGGGCGCCGGCCTCGCCGCCCACCGCGAGCCCCCAGAGCGCCGGGCGGCCGACCAGCACGGCATCGGCACCCAGGGCCAGGGCGATTGCGACGTCGACACCGCGGCGGATGCCGCCATCGACGAGCACCGTGCCGCTCCCGGCAACCGCCTCGACGACCTCGGGCAGCGCATCGGCGGTGGACAAACAGCAATCGAGCTGGCGACCGCCGTGGTTGGAGACGACGATCCCGGCGGCGCCATGGTCGATTGCCTGCGCAGCGTCCTCGGCGGTGAGCACGCCCTTGACGAGGACCGGAACGCGGCAATCCGAAGCCAGATCCTCGAGGTCGGACCAGGAGAGCGCCGGTTCCATCAACTCGAAGGTCTCCTCGATCGTCACCGCGCGATCCGAGCCCAGCGCCGCTTCGACACTCGGCACACCCAACTCCTCCGGGATCGCGAACCCGGTCCGCCGGTCGCGCTCGCGGTTGCCGCCGCGCGGCGCGTCGACGGTCACCACGATCGCCTCGTAACCGCAATCGACCGCCTCCTCGATCAGCGCACGGGTCACGGCCCGGTCCTTGAAGCAGTAGAGCTGAAACCAGCGCCGACCCCCCGGCGCAGCTTCTGCAACCGGTCGCGGCCGCCGCGTCGCCAGCGTGGAGAGGCACATGACCGTCCCCTCCGCAGCTGCGGCCCGAGCCATCGCCTCCTCCCCATCCGGATCGACCAGCCCCTGATAGGCGACGGGCGCGACCAGCACCGGCATCGAAACGTCCCCGCCCAGCAACTCGATCCCGGTCGCCCACTCACCAAGCCCGGCGAGCACCCGAGGCCGCAACCGCCAGCCCGACCAAGCAGCAACGTTCTCCCGCAGCGTCAGCTCATCCCCGGCCCCGCCGAAGAAGTACCCGGCGACCCCGGCATCCAGCTTCTCAGCCGCAACCCGCTCGAAGTCGGCGACATTGATCAACCCCTCGATCACGATGCGACCCTAGACGAGCATCCAGGGGAGAATCCGCCGCCGTGTCGCCTTAGTGTCTCTATGCGGCACGAAAGCGACACAGTGGACGCGCTGGTGGGCAAGTGGGCTGCTCGGCAACACGGCGTCGTATCGCTGAGCCAACTCCTTGCATGTGGAATGACCAAGAGCGGCGTGGCGCGGAGGGCGAAGGGCGGAAGGCTATACCCGGTTCACCGGGGCGTATATGCCGTCGGGCACCCACGCCTGACCCACGCCGGGCGCTGCATGGCGGCGGCACTCACGTACGGACCGGGGGGCGTCGTCAGTCATCGCAGCGCGGCAGAGCTCTGGGGGCTTCTTCCGGCAACGACCGGACAGATCGTCATCTCGGTCGCGGGAATCGCAGGCAGGCGACCGCGACGCGGAGTCCACATTCACCGCTCGCGGACGTTGACGGTCGATTCGACGACGACCACGCGCGGGATTCCGATAACCACACCGGCACGCACGATCGTCGATCTACATCGGGCAGCAAAGACCAAGGGCTGCAATGGGGGCGTAATCCCATCCGAGCTGAGACAGGCGATTCGACGGGCAGGGGTCCTCGGGCTTCGGTTAGACCGGCCGGAGAAGGTGGATCGGACCAGAAGCGAGCTGGAGCACCTGTTCCTCCAGCTCTGCAAGCGATATGACCTGCCGATGCCGGAGGTCAACGTCCGAATCGACTCGCTGCTGGTCGATTTCCTCTGGCGCGAGCGTCAGCTGATCGTGGAGACCGACGGCTTCAAGTACCACAGCGGCCGAGCGGCATTCGAGGACGATCGCGACCGTGATCTGAGGCTCAAGGCGCTTGGCTTCGAAGTGGTCAGGCTCTCCTACCGCCAAGTCGTCGAGGAGCCAACGCGAATCGCCAACCTGCTGACGGCAATCCTGAGGCGTGCGTAGACGGCCTCGCCAGCCTGTCTAGCGCGTGCCCTCTGAGCGCCCGTAGCGATCCTGCAGGCGCACTACGTCCTCAAGATGCGGGGTCGAGACCTCCAACACCACCGAGTCCTCCAGGGCCTCGATTGAATGAACGGTGCCGGGCTCGTTCCGCCATGCCTGCCCCGGCTCGATCTCCTGCTCGTCCAGCTCCTCGGCGGTTGTGCCTCGGGTCAGTCGCAAGCGGCCCGAGAGCAGATAGGAGGTCTCGTCCTTTTCGCGGTGGAACTGCAAGGAGAGCGCGTGACCGGCATTGACGACGAGGAGCTTGCCCACGTAATCGTCGGTGTGAGCCCACCAGATCTCATGCCCCCAGGGCTTCTCAACCCGCTGCGGTTCCCTCTCGACCACCCGCGCACCCTAGACGAGTATCCAGGGGAGAGAATCGATCGCTAGAGGCTTGAGTCCGAGTGGCGTGCATCGGTCAGACCTCGCCGTCCCTCGCGGCGCCTCGTCCGCTTCTTCTGGACGGAACACGCAGTCGACCGCCTGGAAAACTGAGGTCTGATCGACCGCGATCCCGAGGACGGTCATCTGATGGGCTTCGAGATCTGGGACGCAAGCCGAAATCTCCCACGCGAGCTGGTCGACGCACTACCTGCTCCAGGCCGTACCAGCAGCACTGCGTAGAACACGCCGGCCCAAGGTTCGCAGCAGCTACCGCAACGAGCCGCGGTCCCGATCGACCGCGACCAGCGCTAGGCGCCTGTTGGGAGGGGCAGGGTGTCCCTCTCGCGCAGCGGCGTCCTCTTTCTCGCCCCGCTGGCGCTCGCGGACAGCCGCGGGCCGTTCAGGCGAGAAACCCAGCAAGCGGGAGGGACACCCTGCCCCTCCCGCTCACCAGACGTCTAGAAGTGAACTATCGGGATGATCAGGATGGCGACGATGTTGGCCACCTTGATCATCGGGTTGATCGCCGGGCCCGCCGTGTCCTTGTAGGGATCGCCGACCGTGTCGCCGGTCACCGAGGCTTCGTGGGCCGGAGAGCCTTTGCCGCCGTGGGCGCCGTCCTCGATCAGCTTCTTGGCGTTGTCCCAGGCGCCGCCGCCTGCGGTCATCGAGATCGCCGCGAAGAGGCCGACGACGATGACGCCGATCAGCAGGCCGCCGAGCGCGTTGACGCTGAGCAAGCCGACGACGACGGGGACGAGGATCGGGATCAGCGCGGGCAGAATCATCTCTTTCTGCGCCGCCAGGGTGACGATGCTGACCGTTTTCGCGTAGTCCGGTTTTTCGGTGCCCTCCATGATCCCCGGGTGTTCGCGGAACTGCTCGCGGACCTGTTCGACCACCTCGCCACCGGCGCGGCCGACGGCCTCGATCGCGAACGCCGCGAACAGGTAGACCATCATGCCGCCGATGATCAGCCCGATCAGCACGTCGGGGCTGCTCAGGTTGAAGAGGCCGTTGAGATCGAATCCAGCCGGCGCCTCGCCGGCGAGTTCGCTCTTGAAGGCCGCAAACAGAACCAGGGCGGCGAGTGCGGCGGAGCCGATCGCGTAACCCTTCGTAACCGCCTTGGTCGTGTTGCCGACCGCGTCGAGCGGGTCGGTCACGGCGCGAACCTCCTCGGGCAGGTCCGCCATCTCGGCGATGCCGCCGGCGTTGTCGGTGATCGGACCGAAGGCATCCAGCGCGACGATCAGGCCGCAGAGCGAGAGCTGTGCCATCACGGCGATCCCGATGCCGTAGATGCCGGCGAGCTCGTTGGCCGCGAGGATCGCCAGCGCCAGAACCAGCGCCGGCGCCGCGGTCGACTGGAAGCCCTGCGCCAAGCCCTGGATGATGTTGGTCGCATGACCGGTCTCCGATGCCTTGGCGATCGACTTGACAGGGCGGAAGCGGGTCGAGGTATAAAATTCGGTGATGACAAAAAGTAGCGCCGTGACCGCGACGCCAATCACTGCGCAGAGCCAGAGGTCGGTGACGGTGATCGTCTTTGCGGCGGTGCTGAGGCCATACTGCACCGGGCCGCTCATCATCCAGTCGGTGATCGGGTAGAAGGCAGCGATCGAGAGGATCCCGGCGGCGATCACTCCCGTGTACAGCGCTCCCTCGACCCGGTCCGTTTTGGTCCGCACCAAAAGGGCGCCGACGATCGAGGCGATGATCGCCACGGCGCCGATGACGAGCGGGAAGATCGCCACCTCGCGGGCGTAGTCGCCGCCCGAGCCGGTGAAGGTGAGGACGCCGAGCAGCATCACGGCGACCGAGGTGACCGCGTAGGTCT
>DAIRWC010000081.1:0-7550 GCA_036802505.1 Solirubrobacterales bacterium | reverse complement strand
GGGGGCGTAGCTCAGTTGGTTAGAGCGCCGGCCTGTCACGCCGGAGGTCGCGGGTTCGAGTCCCGTCGCTCCCGTTGTCCCTGCAAAATGCGCGGTGCCGGCCCAAGCATTTCCCGCGATTGTCACCGATGGTCGCTGGGCTGAGCGAGCAGGGCCGTTGACGTAAATTCCGTGTCGTGGACTCGATGGCGAGCTCCGAGATCCGCTGATTGAAGTCCGGCTCTGCGATGAAGAGGCGACGCGTTTCCTCGAAGCACTTGAGCGGCCCGACGAGCTCACGGTCACCAAGCTCGAGGACCTCTGCCGTCGCACGCTCCATCGCTGTTCTCGATCCGGTGGCCTTGAGCCCGGCAGCGAGCGCGCCAGTCGCGCGCCCACTCGTTGCTCGGCGGCTCGCTGAGCAGGTCGAGGATCCTCGACGGACAGCGGTCGGCGTCTGGCCCCATGTCCTCGCTGATCCGCTTGACGTGAAGGCGTTTCCCTTCGCGCTTGACAATGAGGACGAGCCCCCAGGTCTCTTGCGTGCTTTCGCTTCTCAAGGCGGCGTAGACGACATCCCGCTCCCTGACCGCATCGAGCAGATGCCGCTGCGCGAACTCGTCTCCGAAAACAAAGGCGACCGCTGCGCTAGCGCTCAGTGGTCCCTCGAAATCTCCGCTCGTCCAGGCCATGGCTCTTCCCCTCGGGTCGTTTCCCTGTTAAGGCTGGGGCGGCCGAAATTCACCCCCGGCAGGGTGCTCGACGAGAGGAGCCGCAATTAGCGAACCGGGTCGGAGTAGGCTTGCTGCAATTCCTTTACCGCTATAGTAAAGGAATGCCTAAGATATCCACCAAGCACCAGGTGACCGTGCCCGTGACCGCCCTCGAGGAGGCTGGTTTGCATGCCGGGGATCAGGTCGTGATCGAGGCTCTGGGGGAGGGCGAGGTGCGAATCCGTCGCGGCGCCGTGTCCTTCGAGAGCGCCTTCGGAGCGCTCACCGGCTCCTATCCGCCGGGATACCTCGAGCGGCTCGACGCCGAGGATGAGGAGCGTTGAGGCTTGTACTCGACGCCGATCTCCTGATTGGTGCCCTCGACGGCTCGGACTCCCATCACGTCCAGGCCCGCGAGTTCTTCACTGGCTGGCGGGAGCAGCAGGCGACGCGGCTGATCAGCGTCGTCAACCTCTCCGAGGTACTGGTCGCCCCGGGTTCCGATCCGGAGCGACTGCGGGCGGCACGCGAGGCCATCGCCGCCCTGGGCGTGGAGGTCCACAGGCCAGGGGAGGCGATTGGGGTGCGCGCCGCGCGGTTGCGCGCCCGCCATCCGATCAGCCTCGCCGACGCCTATTGCCTGGCCACCGCCGCGCACACCGGCGGAACGGTGGCGTCATTCGACCGCAAGGTGCTGCGTGCGGCTGACGCTGAGCACCTGGCCATTGCGACGATGTGACATCGGCTGGTTCACGTCGCGCAGGAGCTTCTCGGCCCGGCAGGCCAACGGCCATGATGGTCCTGCGTTGCCGCTAGGGTGCGCTCCTCATGCGAGGTGCGATCGAGGAGTTGAGCGGAATCGACCTGTCGGAGGTCAGGGAAGAGGTCGGGTCGAAGTCGTTTCAGCGCGGACGCGCCTACGCTCGCGCCCAGCGGGTCGCCGCCGTCGATTGGGATCCGAGCGAGCTGACGCTGAGGGGCACGGTCATCGGCACCGCGCCCTACGTCACGACGGCGTACTTCGCTGAGGTCGACGGGAGCCTCGCCTTCGACGCCGGCGAATGCACGTGCCCGGTGGGATACGACTGCAAGCACGTCGCCGCGATCGTGATCGCCGTGGCCGAGGAACGCGTTTCCATCCCGGGCGGCGGGCTCACCGCCCGGCCCCGTTCCGCGCCGCCCGGCGCGCCGCTGTGGGAGCAGTCGCTGCGGGAGCTGATCGACGCTCCAGCGGCGTCGGCAGGGGAGCGACCGCTTGCGATCGAGCTCTCCCTGCGGCCGGGTCACAGCGGGCTGCGGCTGATGGCGCGACTGATGCGCCCCGGAGCGCGCGGCGGTTGGGTCAACGGCTCGCTCTCGTGGAACGGGCTCGACTCATGGCACGTCCGCGACGGCGAGTACCGCTCCGACCACCTGGCGTTGGTCCGCGAGCTTCACGCCATCCACCGCGCCCGCGAGCAACGGGTGGGCTACTACTACGGCTACAGCGACAGCAGCGACCGCGCAATCGACCTGAGCGCCTTCGACAGCCCCCAGCTGTGGTCGCTGCTCGACGAGGCCGCGCGGGTCGACCTGAGGCTCATCCACGACCTGCCGGGCCTTGGCGAGCTGTCGCCCTACGAGAGCGGCGAGCTGGTCCTCGACGTGTGCCGCGACGGCAAGCGGGGCTCGGTCGCGGGCGCGGTGCTCCGCCTCGGCGGCGAGGAGGACGCAACCGGGCTCGAGCCGCTGCTCTTCCTCGGCTCAGGCGGGCACGGCATCCTCTGTGCCGAGGCGGCCGGGGATCCGGATCGAGACGACCCCGAACTCACGAGTCGGCGACTGCGGCTGGTGCGCCTCGTGCGGTCGGCCCCGCCGCAGCTCCAGCAGCTGCTGCTCGACGGCGAGCGGCTCGAGATTCCGGCGAACGAGCTCGACCGGTTCGCGGTCGAGATCTACCCCGCGCTGCGCCACGTCGCCACGGTCTCCTCATCCGACTGCTCGTTCACGCCACCCGAGGTCTCGCCGCCCGATCTCGTGCTGCGGGCAAGCTATGGCGCCGGGCACGCCCTCGAGCTCGACTGGGCGTGGCTCTATCGGATCGGCTCGCAGACGCGGCAGGTGCCGCTCGGAGTCGGCCCCGGGGGTGTCGACTTCCGCGACCGCCGCGCCGAGCGCGCGATCCTCGCCGGGACCGAGCTCGCCGGGACCGGCCTCGAGGACCTCGGCCTCCTCGACCCTGCATGCCGGCCGGCGGACGCGCCCCCGATCTCGCTCGCCGGAATCGAGACGATGCGCCTGACGACCGAGGTGCTGCCGCGGCTACAGGAACACGGAGTCGCCGTCGAGGCCGTGGGAGAGCCCGCCGACTACCGCGACGTCGGCGACTCGCTGACGATCGGCGTCTCGACTGCCGAGATCGCTGGCGAGAGCGACTGGTTCGACCTCGGTGTGACGATCAGCGTCGAGGAGCGCGAGCTGCCGTTCGCCGAGGTGTTCGTCGCCCTGGCCGCCGGCGAGTCGCACCTATTGCTCGACGACGGCGCCCATCTCGCCCTCGACGATCCCCGCCTCGAGTCGTTGCGGCAGCTGATCGCCGAGGCGCGGGCGCTCGCCGACTCCCCATCGGCGTCGCTGCGGATCAGCCGCTACCAGGCCGGGCTGTGGGCCGAGCTCGCCGCGCTCGGAGTTGTCACCGAGCAGGCCGAGGCCTGGCGCCGCCAGGCGGGAGCGCTGCTCGAGCTCGACGAGGTCGCCCGCCACGACCCGCCGGCCGCGCTGCAGGCCGAACTCCGTCCCTACCAGCGCGAGGGGTTCGCCTGGCTGGCGTCGCTGTGGGAGCTCGGGCTCGGCGGCATCCTCGCCGACGACATGGGGCTGGGCAAGACGCTGCAGACGCTGGCGCTGCTCTGCCACGCTCGCGAGCGCGATCCCGGCGTCGGCCCCTTCCTGATCGTCGCGCCGACGAGCGTCGTCTCGAACTGGGTCGGCGAGGCGGCGAAGTTCACCCCCGAGCTTGCGGTCAGCGCGGTCACCGACACGCTGAGGAAGTCCGGCCGCTCGATCGACGACCTCGCGGCCGCTGAGGTCGTGGTGACGACGTACACCCTGTTCCGGCTCGACGCGGAGGCCTATCGCGAGGTGGATTGGGCGGGCCTCGTCCTCGACGAGGCGCAGGCGGTCAAGAACCACCAGTCGAAGACGTACAAGTGCGTCCGCGAGCTGGCGGCGCCGTTCAAGCTCGCCCTCACCGGAACCCCGATGGAGAACAACCTGGGCGAGCTATGGTCGCTGCTTTCGATCACCGCGCCGGGGCTCTTCCCGGACCCGAAGCGCTTCGCCGACCAGTACGCGCGGCCGATCGAACGCGACGGCGACAGCGAGCGGCTCGCGCGCCTGCGGCGCAGGATCAAGCCCCTGATCAAGCGCCGCACCAAGGAGCTTGTCGCTGCCGACCTGCCGCCGAAACAGGAACAGACGCTCGAGGTCGATCTCCACGCGCGCCACCGCAAGCTCTACGACACCCGGTTGCACCGCGAGCGGCAGAAGATCCTCGGCCTGATCGACGACTTCGACCGCAACCGCTTCACGATCCTGCGCTCGATCACGCTCCTGCGCCAGCTCAGCATCGACCCGAGCCTCGTCGACGAGGCTCACGACGACGTGCCCTGCGCGAAGCTCGCCGCGCTGGTCGAGCAGCTCGGCGAGGTGATCGGCGGCGGCCACCGAGCGCTCGTCTTCAGCCAGTTCACCGGCTTTCTGGCCAAGGTCCGTGACCGGCTCGATCGCGAGGGGATCGAGTACTGCTACCTCGACGGCCGCACGCGCAAGCGCGAGAAGGTGATCGAGCGGTTCAAGCAGGGCGCCGATCCGGTCTTCCTGATCAGCTTGAAGGCGGGCGGCTTCGGACTCAACCTGACCGAGGCCGATTACTGCTTCCTGCTTGACCCGTGGTGGAATCCGGCAGCCGAGACGCAGGCGATCGACCGCGCTCACCGGATCGGGCAGACCCGCCCGGTGATCGCCTACCGGATAATCGCCCGCGACACAATCGAGGAGAAGGTCGTCGCCCTCGCCCGCCGCAAGGCGGAGCTGTTCAGCGGCGTCATGGATGACGGCGACCTGTTCTCCGGCAGCATCACGGCCGACGACATCCGCGGGCTCCTCGATGAGCCCTCGCGCGAGCATCGCGGGCAGGCCGGCCAGACGATCGCCGAGGCGGCGTAGCTCAGCCTCGAATCTCAATCCGGTGTCCTTGACGGACTCCTGCCCCGTCGCTCCCGTATCGAGGCCCCGAGGACCTCAGTTGCCCAGACAATTATGTCCACCTCAAAAAGAGGCCGAACGGTGTGAGGTGTGAGGTGGTCGAAAGTCGATGTCAGCGCTTGCTAACAGTTCGGCTTATCTCGCACCGTGACTAAGCTCCCGGCGCCAGGGCATCGCCGCCGACTGTGCGCTCCGCCTGTGCAACCAGCTCCGACAGCGGCACTTCGAGTGCGGCCGCGAGCTTGAACAGGTTTCGAAAGCTCGGGTTTCGCAACCCGCGCTCGATCTCGCTGACGTAAGTGCGATGCATCCCGGCAAGGTCGGCGAGCCCCTCTTGAGAGAGACCGTCGATTTCGCCCCGCCGCGTACGAATCGCTTCGCCAAGAGCCTTAAGAGCCACCTCCGACACGCGCCGAGCCTGCCAGCTATTTCGTTATGAGTCTACAGAATATAAGTAGCTAGTCACGGCGCCCAAAACCCCACATTCACGCGTACCCATAAAAATCCTCGCACTAAACCTAAAGGGCAAAAAAACACCAATAGAGCACTCGGGGTATTTATTGACCCGCCCCCGTCACACATAGTGTGTCAGTAACAGCGGCCGGGAAAGCGAGTAAAGGGTTACGTGTTGGTTAGCTCGCCGGAGCCCAACAGGTTACATCCGCGGCCTATGCGCGGCGAGCTATGTAGACGGCCTTGGAGTGGACCAGTTCCTCGACCGGCTGCTTTGGAACCGCGTCGAAGCCGTGGCCGTAGACGTCGAGACACTTCAACCCCGCCCCCGCCAGCTGCTCGCGCACCTTCGCTTCGGGGAAGTGGCGTTGGCGGTGCACGTGGGTCTCGGCGGCCCCGCCATCGCCGTCGGCTTCGATTTCGAATCGTGCTTCGCTGATCGAGGCCGGCTGCGCGTCGGCGGAGCCCTGACCGCGCCAGACGAGCTGTCGCCCGCCTCGCTGGACCCGCTGTTCTTCCGCAAAGAAGGTGCGGTAGGCCTGCAGGGTGTTGACGTCGAACATCAGCAGTCCGCCGGGGGCCAGGTTGGCGCGCATCCCGCTCAGCGCTTCCCCCAGTTCCTCCGCGCTGAGCAGATAGTTGACCGCGTCGTCCAGTGCCCAGACGAGATCGAACTCGCCGAATTTCGGCAGCTTCCGCATATCCGCCACAGAGAGCTGTGCCGCCCCACCGGCCTTGGCCCGGGCCAGAGCCAGCATCGAGGGCGAGATGTCGCAAGCGGTGACCTCCCATCCCCGCTTGAGCATCGGCAGAAAGCTCTTCCCCGTCCCGCAACCGACGTCGAGCAGGCGCTGCCCACTCAACCCGTGGCCGCTGGCCTTGGGAAGGAGATGGCCCAACCACAGCTCGTAGTCGTGGTGGGCGGTGAAATCGTCGTAGACGGGCGCGATCGCCTCATAGGCCTGCTCTGCCCACTGGCTCCCCGGCTGGACTGCTGCTGCATTCACGCTCCCGTGACCAATGAATGTTCGACATGGTTTCATTGATCAAATCTGCTAGTCTGATCCGCATCGTGGAGGTCCGTCGTCTTGATCATCGGGTGAGCAGGGGGGTTGATCCGAGCGAGTCCTGGGACTGGGACGAGGTGCACAGGACCTGCCTCCGCTTCGCCTTCCGCTATGCCAAGAGCCGCACAGAGGCGGAGGACATCGCCCAGGATTCGATGGTGCGAGCCTGGCGGAAACGGACGACGCTACGCAAAAGCGAGGCGCGCAAATCGTGGCTGGCGACGATCGTCCGCAACGAGGCACTGCGCGAGTTCGCCCGCAAACGGCCGGCGCCGACCGACACGCTCGAAGCCTGGCAGGGCAGCGACGACGAGCGCGTCCTGGCCACCGTCGAACAAGCCGACCTGCACGCGGCGCTTGAGCGCCTCAACAAGCGCGACCGGCAGCTTGTACGACTTCGCTACGACGAGGACCTGACCCAGGAGGCCATCGCACGTCGCCTCGGCATCCCGCTTGGCACGGTCAAGGTCCGCCTGCATCGCGTGCGCGCCAAGCTGCGTCGCGAGATCGGCGCCTTGTAAAGACCCGGGGAGGCGGGCGGACCGGCGGGGCGCGGGGCCTCAGCCGGCCGCTGCTCGCCGCATCTCCACGGTCGCCGCGCCGGGGCCCATGAAGGGGACCAGCATCGCGAAGAGCAGCAGCGAGGAAGCACTCGAGGAGCTGTCGGCAACGTGTACGTAGGCGTCTATCGAGTCAGCCTCTCGACCTCCCTTGCTGCCGCATCCGGGCCGATATACGGAACTAGCGTGGCAAAAAGCACGTCCGAAAGCCAATTGGGAAGCTGCTTCGCCCGGCCGGCGACAAGCTCATCGGAGATCAGGCCGGTCACCCCGCCGATCGCCATCCGCGAAGTGTTGGCGGGCAGGCGGCGGCCGTCGGGGGAAAAGTCCCGGCCCTCCTCGAAGAGCGGGGTGAGCCTCTGTATCGCCGCTCGATAGCGGCGATGCGCTGCCGGCCCGGCGTTGCCGATATCGACCAGCGAGAGCCGCGCCAACGCCGGCTCGTCGGCGAGCACGTCGAGCAGGGCCGCAAGTCCAGCCGCGGCCCGGTCCGGCCAGCTGACCTGGTCCGGGCCTTCCGCGAGGCGCAAGAA
>DAIRWC010000080.1:4551-7561 GCA_036802505.1 Solirubrobacterales bacterium | reverse complement strand
CGCTGCACGGTGCTCGCCGACGCGTTCGCGACCGCGATCCTCGTCGAGCCCGGCCGGGACGGCCGCCCGCGCGCCGCCGGGGTGCAATGGCGCGAGACGCACGGCGGGGCGACGCGGAAAGCGTTCGGCGCCGCCGTGGTCCTCGCCGCCGGTGCCGTCGAGACGCCACGGCTGTGGCTCAACTCCGGCCTTCCGGACCGCGGCTCCATTGGCCGTCACCTGACCTGTCACTACCCCGACGTGGTCACCGGCTTCTTTGACCAGCCGACTCACCCCGACGTCGGCCAAGTGACGATGGCCAAGGCCGACTTTCCCGGCGAGGGAGTTTTCTGGGCTGAGGGGTTCGCGCCGTGGGGATTCTCCGCCGCGCTCAGCGTCGGCGGCGACGGCTTCTGGGACGAACCCGCCTCCCCCGAGGAGGAGCCTTGGCACTTCACCGGGCGGTCGTGGGGCGCCGAGGCGATGCGCCGGGTGCACCGCTACGAGTCCGCCCTCTCGATCGCGATCTCGACCGACGACGACGCGCTCCCCGACAACCGCGTGCGGTTGGCCGACGACTGGCCGGCGGACGAGCATGGGCCGGTCGCCTCGGTCGAGTACCGGCCGAACGCCGCCGCGCTCGAGCGCCGCGAGGCGCTTGCGAGGAAGGCCAGCGCGGTGCTGCGCGCCGCGGGCGCCAGGGAGATCCATCGCGCCGGCGGCTCCCGCGCGATGATCGCCCACGCGATCGGGACGATGCGGATGAGCGCGGATCCCGACACGGGCGTGGTCGGGCCAAGCGGTGAGTCCCACGACGTGGAGCGCCTCTTCGTCGCCGACGCGTCCGCGCTGAGCAACGGGATCGGCGGTGCGCCGCCCTCGCTGACCATCCAGGCGCTCGCCTGGCGCAGCGCCCGGCAGATGCTCGATCGCCACGCGGAGGAGCTGTTCGGCTCCGAGAGCACCCCGCGCTCGGCGGAGGTGGTGCAGCCGTGAACGAGGATGCTCGCGTCGCGCTCGTCACCGGCGGCGCTGGAGCGCTCGGTGGAGTGATCGCCGCGCAGCTCGCCGAGCGCGGGATGAGCGTCGCGATCGGGTACCGCTCCAATGCGGAGGCGGCCGAGAAGCTCGCCGTGAGCCTTTCCGGCGCGATCGCCGTCCAGCTCGACGTGACCGATCGCGAGAGCGTCAAGAACGCCTTCCAGGAGGTGCGCGAGCAGCTCGGCACCGCAACCGTGCTGGTCAACTCCGCCGGCATCACGCGCGACGCCCTGACCATGCGAATGAGCGCGGACGAGTGGCAGGAAGTCATCGACACCGACCTGACCGGCCCGTTCAACTGCATCAAGCAGGCGATGCCCGGGATGGTCAGCCAGCGCTTTGGCCGCATCGTCACCGTCGGCTCGATCAGCGGCTCGCTCGGGCCGCCGGGGCAGGCGAACTACGCGGCCGCGAAGGCCGGCCTCTCCGGCATGACGAAAACCCTCTCGCGCGAAGTCGCCCGCCGCGGGATAACGGTGAACGTCGTCGCGCCGGGATTGGTCGAGTCGCCGCTCGCGGAGCAGCTGGATCCCCGCCTGCGCGAGCTCTACACGGGCATGACCGCGACCGGTCGCGAAGTCACGCCGGAGGATGTTGCGTGCGCGATCTTGTTCTGCGTAGATTGCGCCAGCTTGACCGGGCAAGTGATCAACGTCGACGGAGGCATCACATGACGGATGCAGGAACGGCAGTCACCCGTGAGCGCATCGAAGCGGAGCTCAAGGACGTCCTGGTCAACCAGTTCTTCGCCAACGAAGGGGACATCGACCAGGACACGCACCTGATCGACGATCTGCAGCTCGACTCCCTCGACCTGATGGCCGCGCTGTGCACCTTCGAAGACAACTACTCGATCTCGTTGCCGAACAGCGACCTGCCGGAGATGGTCACATTCGGAAAATGCGTCGACCGGCTCACCGCCTGTACGCAAGCGGCGGCCTGACGATGCGAGATGTGGTCGTCACCGGCATCGGCGCGATCACGCCGGTCGGGGTCGGGGTGGACGATTTCTGGACTGGTGTGCTCGCGGGGCGCTCGGGGATCGTGCCGCTGACGCGCTTCCCGCCCGGCGACTGCCCGGTCGGTATCGCCGGCCAGGTTCCGGACTTCGACATCTCCGCGTACGTGCCGCCCAACTTCGAGCGCAAGCTGGGCCGCTTCGCGCAGCTCGGGCTCTCGGCGGCGGGCATGGCGATCGAGGACGCCCAGCTCGAGTCCGAGGAGTTGGCCACCGATCGAGCCGGTGCGGTGATCGGCACCTGCTACGCGGGCCTGGACGAGCTCGTCAAAGCCGGCGCAACCTACGAGCAGCGCGGCTGGCACGGTGTCTCCCCGTTCACCGGCCCGGCGACGATGTCGAACTCGGCCGCGTCGGCAACCTCCTCGCAGTACGGGATACGGGGACCGGTCGAGTGTGTCGCGACCTCCTGCGCGACGGGAGCCCAGGCGATCTCGCGGGCCTTCGACCTGATCCGCCTCGGGTACGTCGACACCGTGCTCGCCGGCGGCTGTGACGCGCCACTCTGCCCGGTCGGAGTCAGCGCCTTCGCGACGGCGCGCGCCCTCGCGGCCACCGGCGAGGACCCCGCGGCGGCGTCGCGGCCGTTCGAGGCCTCGCGCGAAGGCTTCGTCCTTGCTGAGGGGGCCGTGGTGCTCGTGCTCGAGGCGGCCGAGTCGGCGCGGGCACGCAACGCGAAGCAGTACGGTCGCATGCTCGGCTGGGGCCACTCCGCCGACGCGCACAACATGGCCCAGCCGCGACCCGATGGCGAGGGCGCCGCAGCCGCGATGGAGGCGGCGCTGCGCATGGGTGAGGTCAGCCCGGGCGACGTCGGTTACGTGCACGCCCACGCCACGGGCACCCCCCGGGGGGACACGGCCGAGGCGATCGCCCTGAACAACGTCTTCGCCGGCGATCCGCCGCCGGCCTCCTCGACGAAGTCGATGACGGGCCACATGATGGGCGCGGCCGGCTCGGCCGGGGCGGCGA
>DAIRWC010000080.1:0-4541 GCA_036802505.1 Solirubrobacterales bacterium | reverse complement strand
AGGCGCCGCCGACCACCAACTACGAGGTCCCCGACCCCGAGTGCGAGCTGGACGTGGTGCCCAACGTCTCACGCGAGATGCAGCCCGAGGTCGCGCTGAGCAACGCTTTCGCGCTCGGCGGGATCAACTGCAGCCTGCTGTTCGGGCGCGCATGACGGCGCCGCCGCCGGCCAAGCTCCTGGTCACGGGTGGCAGCGGCGTCCTCGGCCCCGGTCTGATCGCCGCCCTGGGGCCGTCGCGCTGCATCGCGCTGCGCCACCGCTCGCCTGTCGAGGACCCGGCGGTCGAGACCGTCGCCGGCGATCTCAGGCAGCCTCGCCTGGGACTCGACGAGGCGACCTACGGAGGCCTGCTCGATCGGATCGACGGGGTCGTCCACGCCGGCGCGCTGACCAGCTCGATGCGGCCCGCCAAGGAGATGGAGGCCGTGAACATCGGCGGGACCAGGAGCGTGATCGAGCTCGCCGAGCGGGCCGGGGTGCCGCTGCACCACGTCAGCACCTTCTACGTGCGCAGCAGGGACGGCACCGACACGGGCCCCACCGTCGACTCCTACCAGTCGACGAAGCGCGACGCCGAGGGGCTGGTCGAGGAGGAAGTGGCGAGCTAGAGCGCGCTCGCTCATGCATCAGTTCGACCTCACCGACGACCACCGCCGTGCCGACCGCGACCTACCGGCTGCCGATCCTGATCGGCGATTCCCAGAGCGGCGCGATCCCCCGCTTCAGCGGCCAGGCCATCTACCTCGGGGCGAAGGCGATCGCCTCCGGCAACGCGCACGTCATGCCCGCCGCCCCGGTCTCCTACCTCGACTTCCTGCCGCGCGACTACGTGGCCGAGTGCCTGGGCGCCGCGATCGACGGCGGCGTGCGCGGGGTGTGCTGGATCACGGCCGGCAGCGAGGCGCTTCCCTTCGTGGAGTTCGTCGAGATCTGCGTCGAGCTCGCCAACGAGCTCGGCCGGCCGATCGTGAAGCCGAAGCTCGTCGCCCCGGACGCCGTCGAGCGGCTGATGCTGCCCGCCTTCGGCGACACGATCCCGACGGCGCTGCGCAGGCAGCTCGAACTCGCCAACCAGCTGATGCTCGGGATGGCCAACGAAAGCCAGCTGCCGGACTCGCGCGACGATCTGCCGGACGGGGTCGAGTTCCCGGCGGTGCCCGACCTGCGCGAGAGCCTGCGCGCGTCGCTGCGCTACTGGTTGGCCAACGTCCGGCTGCCGGAGCCGATCGAGGTCCCGGAATACATCGAGTCATGAGTCCGGGGGCGCACCTGCTCGAGCAGTACGAGAGGCACGTCAGCAGCGGCGGCGCGCGGATGGCGCGCCTGATGGCCTCGCCGCTGATCCAGCGCGCCGAGGGCAACTACCTGTTCTCCGACTCCGGCGAGCGGTTTCTCTCCTGCGGCGGCTTCTCCGTCTTCCTCTTCGGTCACCAGCACCCCGAGATCGTCGACCCGGTGAGCGAGCAGCTGCGCACGATGGCGCTCTGCGGCCCGACGATCCTGCACGAGGGCCAGGTGCGTGCCGCGAAGGCCCTCGCCGACGTCTGCGACGACGGCTTGGACTGCGTCTTCTTCCTCAGCTCCGGGGCCGAGGCCGCCGAGCTCGGCATCAAGCTCGCCCGGCTCAACGGCAAACGTCGCCTGATCGCGACCGAGGGCGGCTACCACGGCAAGACGACCGGGGCGCTGAGCGTGACCGGCCGCGACCTCTTCCGCACCCCGTTCGAGCCGTTGCTTCCCGACGTGACCTTCGTGCCCTTCGACGACGTCGGGGCGATCGAGGCGGAGCTGAGCGAGGACAGCTGCGTCGTGGTCGAGCCGATCCAGGGCGAGGGCGGGGTGCGCGTCCCGGCGGACGGCTACCTCTCCGAGCTGGCTCGCCTCTGCCGGTCGCGGGGGGCGTTGCTGATGCTCGACGAGATCCAGACCGGCCTCGGCCGCACGGGGCGCATGTGGGCGAGCCAGGCCGAGGGGGTCTCGCCGGACATCCTGCTCACGGCCAAGGCCCTCGGCGGCGGCGTGATGCCGGTCTCCGCCGTCGTCGCCACAGAGGACGTCTTCCAGCCGCTCGGCCGCGACCCGATGCTGCACACCTCGACCAACAGCGGCAACCCGATCGCCGCCGCGGCTGTGATCGCGTCGATCGAGCTGATCCGCCGCCACGACGTGCCGCGCCTCGCCGCCGAGCTCGGCCCGCGGCTGCAGGCGATGCTGCGCGAGGTGCTCGAGGCGCAGTGCCCGCATCTGGTCGCCGAGGTCCGCGGCCGCGGCTTGCTGCTCGGCATCGAGATGGTTGCGCCGATCTACGCCGCCGAGCTGATCCTCGATCTGATCGAGCGGGGAGTCTTCGTCTCGAGCACGCTCAACTCCCATACCACGGTGCGCTTGACGCCCTCTGCCTTCTTCGGCGACGAGGAGGTCGCCTGGCTGCGGGATGCGCTCGAAGGGGCGGCGCAGGCAATGGCGGCGCGCCACCCCGATGCGCCCAGCGACGCAACGGGCGATCCCACTTAGACGAAAGGAACGAAGATGCGCGACGTCGACATCACCATCTCAGCGCCCGGCAGCGACGCCAACGAGGTGTTCCAGACCCTCTCGGACTACCAGCGCTATCCGGAGCTGACCGACTCCGTCCTGCGCGTCACCCTCGGCGAGGGGGAGGAGGGCCGCGAGCGCTGTACGTGGGAAGTCAAATTCCGGCGCGGGATCCTGATCTGGACCGAGGAAGGCACCGTCGACGACGAGCAGCGCGAGATCAAGTTCTGGCTCGTCGACGGCGACCTCGATTCCCTTGAGGGCCACTGGCAGGTCGACGAGGTCCCCGGCGGCAGCATGCTGCGATTCACCTGCAGCTTCGACATGGGGATCCCGACCCTCGCCCACCTGATCGAGCCGGTCGCGGCGGACACGCTGCGCCAGAACATGGTCAGCGTCTGCGAAGGGCTCTTCGGGGCGACCGAGGTGGCCGACGAGCAATCGGAGGTCGCCGGGTAGCGATGGCCGGCTTCCTGCAAGAGGAGCGGGCGCTGCTCGAGAAGCACCTGCCGAAGCTCGGCGAGAAGCTCGCCGGCGCCGAGCTGGCCGACCTGGAGCGCCCGGAGTCCCCGGCGATCGAGTGGTTCCGCGAGGCCGGCGGCCCGGCATTGTTCGTGCCCGCGGACCTTGGCGGGCTCGGTGTGGGGCTGGGGGACGGCGTGCGGCTGCAGCGAGCGATCGCCTGCCGTGCCCCGTCGCTCGCGGTCGCGACCACGATGCACCACTTCTCCGTTGCCAGCCTCCTCGACCTCGAGGACACGGGCACCGGGATGGAGTGGCTGCTCGCGGAGGCCGTCGCCCGCAACTCGCTGCTGGTCGCCTCGGGTGCGAGCGAGGGGACCGGCAGCGGCCTCGTCCACCCGCAGATGACGGCGCAGCCGAGCGAGGATGGGCTGCTCGTCAGCGGCGTGAAGAAACCGTGCAGCCTCAGCGGCTCGATGGACCTGCTGTTCGCGACGATCCGGGTCAGCGGAGCCGGGGAGGAGGACCGGCTGGCGCTTGCCGTCATCCCGGGCGACTCTCCCGGCCTCTCGGTCAACCCGTTCTGGGGGACGCCGATCCTCGCCGGCGCGCAGAGCGACGAAGTCGTGCTCAAGGACGTGTTCGTCCCCGAGCGCGCGATCGCCGACATGGGGCCGGTCGGGGCGACCGTCGACTCGCTGCGCGCCGCGCTCGTCTGGTTCGAGCTGCTGATCGCGGCGAGCTACCTCGGCATCTGCACGGCGCTGCTCGATCGCGGCCTGCCTGCGGCGAAGGACCCCGGGCAGCTCGCCGACGTGGTCGCCGAGGTCGAGGCGGCGACCTACGCGCTCGAGGCCGTCGGCGTCAGGGTCGACGCCACCGAGAGTGCCGCCGGCCTGATCGGCCCGGCGCTGATCGTCCGCCACGCCGCCCAGCGCGCGGTCACGCGCGCCGCGACGATGGCGGTCGAAGTGCTGGGCGGGCGGGGCTTCGTCGGCTCGCCCGACGTCGCCTACCTGCACTCGGCGTCGTGCTGCCTGATGTTCCACCCGCCGGCCCGGCAGGCCACGGCCGAGTCGATCGTCGAGTTCCTGCGCGGCGAGCGGGTCGAGATCAGCTGAGGCTCACGGGGTCCTGGGGGGCCACTCGTGCAGGACGACGGTGGTCACCAGAAGCCCGCGCCGTTCGAGCCAGTGGCCGCTCAGCGACCTGGCCTCCGTCCACTCTCCGCTCGGGCGGGGCGGGCGCACGATGGCCGAGAACGCCCCCGGGGCGAAGGTCACGCCCGCGTCCGCAAACCGCAGGTCGAGGTGGGTGAGCGGGTAGAGCGCCTTGTAGATCGCCTCCTTGGCGCTGAAGACGAGGCGATCCCACGAGACCCCGGGATCGAGCCGGCCGAGCTCGGCGACGTGCTCGCGCTCGGCGGCCGAGGCGACGCGCCGCAGCACCCCGTTCGGCAGCGGCCCGCTGGGCTCGGCGTCGATGCCGATCGACACCGCGGTCTGCCGCCGTGCGACCGCGGCGGCCCGGTACCCCGCGCAG
>DAIRWC010000079.1:0-7633 GCA_036802505.1 Solirubrobacterales bacterium | reverse complement strand
GGACGACCCTTGCGCGATGGTCGCGGCGGCTTCATCGCCGCGTTTCTTCCACGCCCTGCGGCAAGCATCGGGATCGGGGCCGTGCCAGGCGCGGTACATGGGCCGGACCTCGCTCAGATAAATCGCGGCGGCGGCGAGCAACGCCGCCGCGTACACCCAGACGGGGAAGAAGCCGAGCCCGAGCCAAAGGCCGACGCCGGCATAGACAGTCGCGACGAAGGCGGGCAGGAACACCATGCAGGGCCAACTCCTCTGGTATTCCCAACGCTCTCGGCGAGCTTCCCTCAGGCGCGGCCACGCGGAGGCGGCGGCGCGCAGGTCGAACTCTCCTTTGAGGGCGTAGACAAGCATGCATACGATCGCGACCCCGACTCCTCCAAATGCGGCCCATTTGGTCACCGCGCCGGGATCCCATTGATGGATTCCGAACAGGGCAAGAAGGGGGATCAGCATGGTCACTGCGGTCTTGCCGACATCGAACGCTTTCGCCGTCCGGTCATGCTCTCCGACGATCAGGTAGCCGAGATCGGGCAGGGCCAGGGTGCGGGGACGGTGCAGTTTCCTGCCCTTGTCCGTCGTCGTCCACTGATCCGATACCTCGTCGCCATAGCCGTCGCGTTTGTCCGGCACCTCGGCAACCAACCCCTCGCGACGCGCCGACTCGAGAACCTGCTTGATCTCATCCTTCTCCAGCGGCAGGAGAAAGCAGTCGAAGCGAAGGTAGAGCTCCTCGACCGTTGCCGCGCCGCGGTCGTTCAGCTCGGCGGCAAGCGTTCCGTGGAAGACGCGGCGGGCGCGACGGCCTCTGGCCCGCTTCTTCGCGGTGTTGCCCTGGGTCAACCTCAGGGGCTGCTTGGGATCAGGGCTGATGGTGGGCCTTCGAGTGGTACAGATGAGGGGCGCTCCAGCGATCGCCCTGGCTTCCGGGAGAGTCGGGCGAGTGACCCTGCCCGGTCGAGTTCCCCCACTGCCCCGGCCAGGTTGCCCAGGGCCCGAACTCCTGCCACTCGATTGCGTCAAGCCGGGCGCCGCCTCCATCCCCGTCATCGCCGATCTCGGGAATCTGGCTGACCGGCGTGAAGTAGTTGGCGTGCGAGCCGAGTGCCGGATAAACGACCGGCCTGCTTCCCTCCACCTCCATCTCCCACCACATCCGCGCGCCGCCGGAGTGATGTTGGGAAGTCGTCATGCAGATCGGCTGGTCGCCCGCGTAGCCGACCTGGACGAACTCCCAGTCCCCCTCGTGATTGCCGGTGACCAGGACCTTCTTCGGGTTGTACAGGTACCAGAGCCAATACTGGAACCAGGTGAGGCCCCCGCCTTCGACAGAGCGGCGGTAGCCGACATTGCCGAACTGCGACTCCATCGCATCCTCGTAAGTACGGGGTTCCGGGGGGAAGTTCATCCTGCCCCCCTCTTTCGGTAGGGCCTCGAGCGAGACCCGCTCTTGGTCGCCATCGGCATGAATTCCTCACGCGAGTCGAAGACGAATATCGGCTCATGTCCGCTGTCGCTAGCCACGCATGGAGAACCTATCGCTCTAAAACCCCTTAATGCAAGCGGCATTTGCGTGTGGGTCGGCGGGCACGTTCGAAACCCGGCCCATCCAGCCTGCCCGCTGCACCTTGATCGCAAGTAGGGTCACCGCATGCGAGTGCTCTTCATCGGCGACGTGGTCGGTGGGCCCGGGCGGCGGGGCCTCAAAGCCGCCATGCCGGGGCTGCGCGAACGGTACCGGCCCGACCTGACCATCGTCAACGGGGAGAACTCGGCCGGTGGCATGGGGATCACCGAGAAGACCGCCAATTTCCTCTTCGACGCCGGGTGCGACGTGATCACCACCGGCAACCACGTCTACCGGCACCGTGAGGCCTACGAGTTCCTCGACCGCGCCGAGCGGGTCATCCGGCCGGCCAACTATCCCCACGCCAACCCCGGCAAGGGTCACGTTGTGGTCGAGTCTGGCGGCAAGCGGGTCGGCGTTATCAACCTCAGCGGTGCGGTCGGCCTCCAGGTCGCTCGCCTGCCGTTCCACGAGGTCGACAGCATCCTCGAGCGGATCGAGGCCGACCTCGTCGTCGTCGACTTCCACGCCGAAGTGAGCAGCGAGAAGGTCGCGATCGGATGGCACCTCGACGGTCGTGTCGCCGCCGTCTTCGGCACCCATACTCACGTCCCCACCGCCGACGCACGGGTCCTGCCCGGCGGCACCGCGTTCATCTCCGACGTCGGCATGACCGGCTCACGGGCCGGCGTCCTCGGCGTCAAGCCGGAGCAGATACTGAAGCGGATGACTACCCAGATGCCGGTCAAGTTCGAGACCGCCGAGGAGGATGTCTGGGTGATGGGGGCGGTGGTCGAGCTGAACGATTCGGGACTGGCTGACTCGATCGAGCAGATCATGGTGCCTGCTCCGACTGGGTAACTCGCAGGCCTATGGGGCCTCTACGCGGGACGACATTGCTACTAGAAGCAGGGGGTAGAACCAGACTATGTAGAGGTAGAACCAGTGGTGTGCGGTTAGCTGGAGGGAGATTAGGAGGGCTGCCGATAGAGCGGCTACCTGTACTAGGGACTTGTGCTTTGGGATGAAGGCGAAGGTGAGGGACATGAGGCCCGTTGCGACGAGGATCGCCACGCGGAGAGGTTCGAGGCCACCCACTTGGCCCCAGATGCTGAATGGGGAGTTGCGGTCTGCTTGATAGGCGATCGTTCTGTCGTAGACGGTGTGGAGGCCTGGGTCTATTGCCGGCCAGAGCATCAGCAGGGCGCCCGTCAGCAGGAAGGTCGCGGAGAAGATCGCGATCGTTCGGGGGCGGGCTCGGTAGGTGGCCAGCATCGGCGCCAAGAGCAGGGGCGCGAACTTGGTCAGGGTCGCCAGCGCCGCGGCGACACCTCGTGCGGCGGGACGAGCCAGGGCCAGAAGGACGGCTACGAGGAGGGCGGCTACGAGCGTGTCGTTGGAGTTCGACTCGAGTGCGTACGCCGTGTAGGGATAGGCCGCCCAGCCGAAGGCGAGGGTGGCGGCGAGCTTGCGGCCGGAAGGTCCGGGGCGGATGCGGAGGCCGAGCCAGATCAGCAGCGCGAAGGTGAGTAGATCGAAGGCGACAGCCGCCCCGTGGGCTGCAGGCAGATCGTTCCACGTGCCCGTCCACGGCCAGATCGCCTCGAAGGGGATGTAGGCGACGTAGTTGACCGGGCCGTAGGTGTCGCCCTGGGAGACGTCCGAGGGGAAGTTTTCGTAGAGGGGTTCGCCGTGCGTTATCCGGTCGGCCCCGACGACGCCCGCGTAGCCGACGTCGATCGCCCCCGAGTCGGCCATATTGAGGCCCACTCGAAAGCCCATCAGGAAGAGCGCCCCGACCAACAACCAGCTCGCTCGCCAGACCGGGCGAATGCCCTCGCCCCTGCCGCGAAACCCGATCCACAGCGCTCGCCCGAACAGGTACAGCAGGACCGGATATTGCAGCGGCACCGACACCCCGATCTCGGCGCGATTGAAGAAATAGTTGGACACCCCGAAGCTCAACAGCACCAGTAGATCCAGCGTCGCCACCCGCCATGGCTTTCGCCAATCGAGCAACCCGACGAGAAACAGCGCACAAAGCGGTAGGAAGACATACGGCGCATTCAGCTTGTGGCCAAACGCTCCCGAGTAACCCCGCGCCATCTTCCACAGCACCTGGTACCCGGTCCATGACTCGGTGACATCGCCGCTCTTCGGGTCGACGAGGACCAGCGCCACCTCCGTATCCCCGGCAAAGTAAGCAACCTCCCAGTGCCCTTCGACCTTCGAAGCGCTGTGCGTCAGCTCCCCGTTCTTAGCTCGCTCTTCGACTACCTTCGCATCGTGGTTGGCAGCGCGAGTCACCTGCCCCTCGTTGACGTTGGCTGCATGAGCCATGACCGGAGTCAGCAGTACAAGCAGCGCCGCCATCAGGGCGACGAGGGCAGGGCTGCAGGGGGCAGTCCCAGAGTGCCGGGGTTCGCTTCGCTCACGAATTTGGTGTCGCTTCGCGACGGGAATGACTCTGCGGAGCCGCTTCGCGAGGCACTCTGGGACTGCCCCCTGCGGCCCCATCACCCAATCCCGAAGTGCTCGAGCACAACCCCCGCCACGTCTCGTAAGGCCCACTGCTCGCGCTCAGCCGGATCGGCCGGGCCACAACCGACGAAGAGCAGAGGGCCGAGCGAGTCGCCCGCGTGCAGGGAGCCATGGCTGCCGCCGCCTGCGTGGCTGATGCCGCCCCAGTCGACCGCCTCGTAGCCGAGGGTCAAGGAGACGATGAAGTCGCCTGCGTGCGGCGCGGTCAGTGCGGCGAAGACGCGAGCGAGGGCGTCCGGGTAGTCCGCGCTGTGGATCCGGCCGTTCTCAACCGTCGCTGCCAGGACGCCGGGATCGCCTTCGAGATTCCAGCGGCCCCCACGTAGGTCGGAAATCTGCCCGCCCGGGTCAAATCGCAGTTGCTCCGCGCCACGTTCGACGATCGCCATCTCACCATCGCGCCAGCAGACGATGTCGACCCCTTCGGTCTCGGCCAAGCGCTGCCTCACCTCGTCGGGGTCGGCCCTCTCCCCCTCTCCGGGCAACAGGTAGACGTAGGCAGCGCGGCCGGTCGGGCTGACCGCCAGCTGCGCCAGCTCGGGTCGATCGTCGGAGGGTGCCAGCACCTTCCACTCGCGCCCGAGCAGCTCGGCCAGGGGCAGGCCGCGGCTGACCGGGGTCTGCGCGTGGTCGGCGAGGAGGATCACGGCGTGGTCGGCGAGGAAGGCGTCCAGCCCACCCGCCGCCTCGATCAGCTCGGCGAAGCAGCGGTCGGCCTTGGCGATCGACTCGACGCTCGCCTCCGGCCCGTGCCGATGCGAGTAGTTGTCGTTGTCGGCGAGCGAGAAGAGCAGGAAATCGTAGGCTCCCTCGCGCTCCAGCTCGGCGGCACAGCAAGCCGAGTAGCCGTCGCGGCTGCCAGGAATCGAGGTCGACTTGCAGGGCACCTCGCGACTGGCGTAGAGGTCTCCGTAGAAGAGCTCGGCCGGGCCCCAGGTGTGATGGCGGAACTTGAGCCGGGTCGTCTCGACCGCGCGGCGCAACAGGCCCTCGAGCGAGACCTGGTGACGATGGCGGCCCCGGTAGATCAGAAACGGCGTGCAGGCGGTGTGAAGACCGGCATCGTCGAGACGCTCGAAGATGGTCTCGACTTCCGGGCTGAGATGGGCGAGATTCATGTTGTAGACGAGGTCGTAGAGGGCCCGGAAGACCCCGACGGCCCGCGTCGCCTCCAGCGAGGAGCCGTACTCGACGTAGCGCTGCTCGAGCCGGTGGAACCAGTTCATGCCGCTTATCCAGTGCTGGTCGGCCGCCACCCCGGTGACCATCTCGGCGCTGGCGACCGGGGTCACCGAAGGAAAGCTGGAGACGCAGTCTCGGATCAAGACGCCACGCTCGAGCAGCTCGCCGAAAGTGGGCGCGCGGCCCTCCTCGACTGCCTGTTCGAGCATGTCGGTCCGCAGCGAGTCGACGTAGGTCAGGACCAGTTTCTTCGCGGGCATCGGCTGCGAATGATGATGGGCGCCGGGCAGCGGCTCAGAGTGGGCCTTAACGCAGCACGCGCAGGCCGGCGTGCTTGCGCTGGGCGCGGCGATGGCGGGCCACCCCGAGCCAGACCAGGGCGACGATCACGAGCAGCGTCAGCACGGGCAACAGCAAGGCCGCCGCAACGACGATCAGCGCTGCCAGGGCAACGAGGAAGCCGAGCGCGCCGCCGCCGCCGTTTTCGCGGCGACTGGCACCGCTGACCACGTCGCTGATCACGATGCAACCGAGGACCGCGCCGAGCGCGCAGAAGACGGCGCCAAGGGGACTGCTCAGATCGGCGCTGCCGGAGAGCAGGAAGCCGACGATCAGCCCGATCACGGCGGCCAGCAGGGTCATGCGTCCACGGGCGGATCCGTGCGTGCCGGTGGTGCCGGCAAGCATCCCGATCGCGATGCCGATGCCGAGCTCGAGCCCGGTGCCTTCGAGGAAGCTCACGACGAAAACCTACACTTCGGGGATGGAAGAGACGCCACACCGGCGACGCGCGCACACCAGCAGCCGCGATCTGGCGCGTTACGCCGGGCTTTTCGCGGCCCGGACCGGGGTGATGAGGTCGTCGGCAATGCGCGACCTGATGGCGGTCACGGTACGACCCGAGGTGATCTCGCTCGCCGGGGGCCTGCCCGATACCTCGACCTTCCCGGCTGGGACATTCGCCGCGCAGATGACCCGGATCGCGCAGAAATCGACCGCGGAGGCGCTCCAGTACGGGCCGACCGAGGGCTTCGCCGAGACGGTCGACTGCATCCTCGAGGTGATGGGGGCGGAGGGCATGCTGCCCGACCCCGACGACGTGATCGTCACCACCGGCGGCCAGCAGGCGATCGACCTGATCTGCAAGACGCTGGTCGACCCCGGCGACGTCGTCATCTGCGAGGCACCGACCTATCCCGGCGCGGTGCCGGTCTTCTGCAGCTACCAGGCGGAGACGATCCAGATCGACTGCGACGAAGACGGGATGCGCATCGAGGAACTGGAAGCGGTTCTGGGGCGGCTCGATCGCGAAGGCAAGCGTCCCAAATTCGTCTACTCGGTGCCGAGCTTTCAGAACCCGGCCGGGGTGACGATGTCGCTCGAGCGGCGACAGCGGCTGGTCGAGCTGGCGCGACAGCGGGAGCTGCTGGTCGTCGAGGACAGCCCCTACGGCCTGCTGCGCTTCAGCGGTGAGCCGCTGCCGCCGCTCTACCAACTCGACGGTGGCGACTTCGTCATCTACGTCGGCACCTTTTCCAAGATCCTCTCGCCCGGGATCCGACTTGGCTGGGCCGTGGCGCCGCCGCCCGTCATGGAGAAGATCGTCCTCGGCAAGCAGGCTTCCGACCTCTGCAGCTCGACCCTGACCCAGCATTTCGTGCGCGAGTACTTCGGCGAAGGGCGCTGGCGCGAGTACATCGCCAACCTGATCGAGATCTACCGCGGACGACGCGACACGATGGTCGAGGCGCTGCGCGAGCATTTTCCCGCAGAGGCGACCTGGACCGAGCCCGAGGGCGGCCTCTTCATCTGGGCGACGCTGCCCGAGTACATCGACACCAGCGATCTCCTTGCCAAGGCGCTGCGCGAGGACGTCGCCTTCGTTCCCGGCCAGGCGGCCTACGTCGACGAGAGCCGCGGCCGCAGCTCGATGCGGCTCAACTTCTCCGGCGTCGGCGACGAGGAGATCCGCGAGGGAGTGCGGCGGATCGGCAAGACGATCGCCGAGCAGGTCGAGCTGTACGGGGCCTTGACAGGCAAACGGGAGATCGAGCCTCCAGAGACACAATCCGCGCCGGAGAAGGAGGGCACGACGGCCGACGTGCTTCCCTTCCGCAAAGAGAGCTCCGCGTGAAGGTCGCCGTGCTCAAGGGCGGGCGATCGCTGGAGCGCGGCGTCTCGTTGCGCTCGGGGGCGCGGGTCGAGGACGCGCTGCAGCGGCTTGGACACGAAGTGCTGCCGGTAGACGCCGGTGCCGACCTGGTCAAGCGCCTGACGGCCGGCCGGCCCGAGGTTGCCTTCGTCGCCATGCACGGCGTCGGGGGTGAGGACGGCACGGTGCAGGAG
>DAIRWC010000078.1:6178-7784 GCA_036802505.1 Solirubrobacterales bacterium | reverse complement strand
GCCCGGCCAGGACGGCGAGCAGCGGCAGGACCGCCGGCAGTACGGTCTCTGGCCGGGAAACGACGTCGCCGGTCTCGCCGACGACGAAGGTCACCCCCGCCTCCCAAACCCGGTGGCCGAGGCTGCGGTCGCCGATCCACTCGGCGTGGCCCAACGACATCTGGTGGATCGCCAGAGGGGCGAGCGCCAGGCCGGCGAGGAGGACGATCCAGAGCCCCGCCACCGCCTGGCGCCGCCGGCGCCACAAGAGCCAGCCGGCCTCGAGCGCGACCGGGAAGATCGCGAAGTAGTGGGTCGCAAGCGCAAGCGCGGAGAACACGCCCCAGAGCGTCAGGTCCCTCCGCCCCGTCGTGGGGCGATTGAGGGCGCGGACGAAGTAGAGAGCTGCGAGCGCGGTCAACAGGACCAGCAACGCGTAGCTGCGGGCCTCCTGCGAGTACCAGAGCAGCATCGGGTTGACGGCGACCAGCGCCGCGGCGACGATCCCGGCCCGACGGCCGCGCAGCTCGGCGCCGAGCAGGTAGGCGACCGGCACCGTCGCCACCCCGGCCAGCGCCGAGACCGAGCGCAGGCCGACCTCTCCCGTCCCGGTCAGCTGTGTCCAGGCCCAGGCCAGCGCGTAGTAGAGCGGCGGCGCCGACTCGCTGAAGCCGACCGCTTCCATCGCGTGCCAGAAGCCGTCGCGCAGCACGCGACTGGCGGTGACGATCTCGTCGTGGTGGTAGGCCTGCACCCCCAGCGTGGCGAAGCGCAGCGTCGCGGCGAGGACGGTCAGCCCGGCGACGATCCAGAACGTCCGCGAGCGCGCCCGCACCGCCTCGCGAAGCGCCTCATACAACGTCGACAGGTTGCCCCTGCCCAGGGCTTCGGCTGCCTCCATGGTCGTTATTTGAGCGCGGCGTCGATCGCCTTCGAGACCTCGTCGACGTAGACGAACTCCAATGCGCTGCGCTCCTGCTCGGGGATCTCGGTGACGTCCCCTTCGTTTCGCTTCGGCACGATCACCCGCTTGATCCCGGCCCGCTGGGCCGCGAGCGACTTCTCCTTGAGCCCACCGATCGGCAGCACCTGGCCGGTCAGGGTCACCTCGCCGGTCATCGCGACATCGTTGCGCACGGGTCGGCCGGAGATCAGCGACGCCAGTGCCACGGTCATCGCCACGCCCGCCGAGGGGCCGTCCTTCGGAACCGCGCCGGCCGGGACGTGGATGTGGATGTCGTGCTCGGCGAACCAGCTCTCTTCAAGGTCGAGCGCGATCTCGCGCCAGTGCCCGCGCACGTAGGAGAGCGCCGCCTGCGCCGACTCCTTCATCACGTCGCCGAGCTGGCCGGTGATCGTCAGCTTGCCCGATCCCGGCATCGCCGTCGCCTCGATGAAGAGCACGTCGCCGCCCGCCGGCGTCCAGGCGAGCCCGGTGGCGACGCCCGGGTCCTTCGTCCGCCGCCGCTGCTCGGCGAAGACGCGGCGGCGGCCGAGCAGCTCGCGCGCCCGTTTCGCCGAGACCTTCAGCTTGCCCTTGCCCTTGCCGTCGGCGCCCGGCACCCCGACGCCCTTCTTGCGCTCGCGCAGGCGGGTCGCCTTGCCGACGCGGTCGCGCAAGTAATAC
>DAIRWC010000078.1:0-6168 GCA_036802505.1 Solirubrobacterales bacterium | reverse complement strand
CGGCCGAGCAGCTCGCGGGCTTTTTTGCCCGACACCCGGACCTTGCCCTTGGCCTTGCCCTCGGCGACGTCGCGGGCGACTTTGCGGCAGATCGTGCCGACCTGGCGCTCGAGGTTGCGGACGCCGGCCTCCCGCGTGTACTCCTCGACGATCGCGGTCAGGGCCGAGTCGGAAAACTCGATCTGCGAGGGCTTCAACCCGTTGGCCTCGATCTGGCGGGGAACGAGGTAGCGGCGGGCGATGTGGCGCTTCTCCTCCAGCGTGTAGCCGGCCAGCTCGATCGTCTCCATCCGGTCTTGCAAGGGGGCCGGGATCGTGTCGAGGACGTTCGCGGTGGCGATGAAAAGGACCTCGGAAAGATCGAACTCGAGATCGAGGTAGTGATCGCGGAAGCTGTCGTTCTGAGCCGGGTCGAGCACCTCGAGCATCGCCGAGGAGGGGTCGCCGCGGAAGTCGGCCCCCATCTTGTCGATCTCGTCGATCATGAAGACGGGGTTGCGCGAACCGGCGTCGCGCAGGGCGCGGACGATCGTCCCCGGCAGGGCGCCGATGTAGGTCCGGCGGTGACCGCGGATCTCCGCCTCGTCGCGGACCCCGCCGACCGAGATGCGCTCGAACTCCCTGCCCAGGGCCTTGGCGACAGAGCGCCCGAGGCTGGTCTTGCCGACTCCCGGCGGGCCGACGAAGCAGAGGATCGGCCCCGGCGAATCCGGCTTCAGCTTGCGCACCGCCAGGTACTCGAGGATTCGGTCCTTGACCTTCTCAAGGTCGTAGTGATCGGCGTCGAGCACATCGCGGGCGTGGGCGATGTCGAGGTTGTCCTCGGTCGATTTCGACCAGGGCAGCTCGACCAGCCACTCGAGGTAGCCGCGGATGACGCCGTGCTCGGCCGCCGCCGGCGGCAGTTTCTCCAGCCGCGAGAGCTCGCGCTCGGCGGCTTTGAGGGCGTGCTCGGGGAGCTCTGCCTGCTCGACTTTCTGGCGCAGCTCGTTGACCTCGGCCTGCTGCTCGTCGCCCTCCCCCAGCTCGTCCTGGATCGCTTTGAGCTGCTGGCGCAGGAAGAACTCGCGCTGGCCTTTGTCGACTTCGGACTGGACCTGGGACTGGATCTGGCTGCCGAGCTGGACCACCTCGAGCTCGCGGGCGAGGATCTGCGAGAGCCGGCGCAGGCGCGCGGCGACGTCGACCTCCTCCAGCAGTTGCTGCTTTTCCTCGGTGGTGATCCGCAGCGCACCGGCGATCAGGTGGCCGAGGACCGCCGGATCCTCGATGTTGGCCACCGCCATCTGCAGCTCCTCGGGCAGATAGGGGATGTGCTCGACGATCTCCGAGAAGGTCCGCTGCACGTTGCGGGTCAGCGCCTCCAGCTCGGGACCCTCGTCGATCACGTCGGGCAACTCGGCGATCCGCGCGACCAGGTAGGGCTCCTCGGCGACGTAGGGACCAAGGCGCACGCGCTGGGTGCCCTGGACGAGGATGCGCAGCGTCCCGTCGGGGACTTTGAGCATGCGGGCGACGATGCCGACGACGCCGACCTCGTAGAGCCCGTCGGGGCCCGGCTCCTCGTCCTCGGGATCGCGCGCCGCGACCATCGCAAGCATGCGGTTGGCGCCGAGCACGTCGTCGACCAGCTTGATCGAGCGCTCCTGGCCGACCGCGAGCGGGGTGAGGCTCTCCGGGAAGGTGACCGTCTCGCGCAGCGGCAGCACCGGCAACGCGTCGGGCAGCGGCTGACTGGCGCGGATCGCGTCCTCGGCGTCGAGCTCGGACTCGACCACTTCGAGGACCGGCGAGCTCTCCATCGCTACTCGCGCCCGATCGGCACGCGCCGGGTGCTCTGCGCGGGATCGCGCAGCGGCAGGTCGATCCGCAAGATGCCGTCTTCGTAGGTCGCCTTGGCCTGGTCGGCATCGACGTCGACCTGCAGCTCGACCACGCGGCGGAAGGGCCCCGAGGGAATCTCCACCTGCTGATACACCCGCCCCTCGGTCTCCTGCACCGGCCGTTCCCCGACGATCGCCAGCTGACGCCCGCTGACCTCGATCCCAACCTGCTCCAGATCGACACCAGCAAGATCCACCTTCACGACAGCCCGCTGCGGATCGCCGCAGTAGTAGACGTCGACGTTGGGGGAGAACCCAGTGCTCCGACGGCTCACATACGTAGTGCGCCCCCAGGCCCCGCCGAGCATCTGATCCATCTCCCGTCTCATACGAGCGAAGTTCGCAAATACGTCGCGTTCAGGCATGGCGCAAAACATAGCGGCGCGCGGGTCCTGTCACGGGGTAGCTACGCCGGCGTAGCCCAGCGAGGTGGACGCATCAAAAGAACCGGCTGACGCGGAGGAACGAGGCCCTCGGGGCGGTTCGGGCGGAAGGTCGTGCAGGGCTCATCGAGCTGCAGGGCGCAGAGCTGGTTGCGGCGGAAGTAGCAGTCGTCGCAGGTCGGGGCTTTGGGCTTGCGCGGCACGGCGGGCATCTTGGCAAGGCCGTTGCACTTCCGTGACGCCTGATTCCGCAAAGCGCAACGTTCTTGACACAGAGTCGTCACATCTTCCCCGCGTCTTGCGGGGGTCGGCTCCAGCCGCCGCTACCATTGGGGCCGAATGGAGGCACACGACCGCACCAACAAGCTCGCGGCCTCGCCGCAGCTGTTCGAGAGCGAATTCCTCAACTTCTTCTCGCGGGTCCACCCGGCGATCCCGGCGATCGTCTTCGTGCCCGTGATCGTCGCCATGGAGTGGCTCGGCGTCGATCGCGGCCAGAGCCCCTGGCAGCTGATCCTGCTCAGCCTCGGCGGGGTCGGGATCTGGACGCTGACCGAGTACTGGCTGCACCGGCTCTTCTTCCACTGGGAGCCCGACAACGCGCTCGGGCGTCGCATGCACTTCATCATCCACGGCATCCACCACGACCATCCCAACGACAAGATGCGGCTGGTGATGCCGCCGGCGGTCTCGATCCCCCTCGCCGCGCTCTTCTTCTTCGCCTTCACGCTGATCTTCGGCACGCCGGCCGCCTACCCGCTCTTCGCCGGCTTCCTCGCCGGCTACCTCGTCTACGACTACACGCACTACTACGTGCACCACTTCGTCCCCAAGAGCGACCTCGGCAAGCGCCTGCGCGAGCAGCACATGCGCCACCACTTCCAGGACCACCGCTACGGCTACGGCGTCTCCTCGCCGCTCTGGGACGTCGTCTTCCGGACGTTGCCCAAGCAGCGCCGCTGACCGTAGCGGTTCGCTTGAGGGAGGCATTGGAGCGCCGTTCTCTGGCATCGTCGCCTCGCTCGGCAATGACGGGGAGACACCATTAAAGGAGGAGCGATTCTCATCGCGGCGACCCACAGCGGCGCCGGAAAGACCACTGCGGCGGCCACCTTGATCGGCGCACTGCGTGCCCGGGGGCTAACTGTGCAGCCGTTCAAGCTCGGACCGGACTTCATCGACGGCGCCTACCACGCCGAGGCGGCGGGCCGGTCGACCGTGAATCTCGATCTTTGGATGATGGGCGAGGACGGGATCCGAGATGCCTTTCAACGCTGGTCACGCGACGTCGACATTGCCGTGATCGAGGCAATGGGCGCCCTATACGACGGCGCCGATGGGACGGAGACCGGCAGCGCCGCCGAGCTGGCGAAGCTCCTCGACCTGCCGGTCGTTCTCGTCCTCGATGTCTGGGGCATGACCCGAACCGCCGCCGCGATCCTGGAAGGCATGCGGCGGTTCGATCCCGGCGTGCGGCTCGCCGGCTGCATACTCAACCGAGTCGGGAGCGACCGACACCGGCAGATGGTCGAAGCGTCGCTTCCCGACGATCTGCGCCGACTCGTCCTGGGGGCGATTCCATATGACCCCGATCTGGCCATCCCCGAGCGCCACCTCGGCCTGCTCACGGTGGAGGAGAACGAGGGCGCGAAAGAGGCGCGCGATTCAGCCCATAGACAGGCAGCGCGACACCTCGACCTCGACCGCCTCACCCCAAGGCCCGGCGGCGGGCAGGTGACGCCTGGGCGAATCCGCAGGCCGTCCTCCGCGGCGGCAGCGCCACGAGCGCGCTTGGCGATCGCCAGGGACGGTGCTTTCTGCTTCTACTACGAGGACAACCTCCGCCTGCTGACCGAGGCCGGCTTCGAGCTCGTGCCGTTCCGGCCGACCCTCGATCCGCAACTCCCCGCGAACGTGGACGCGATCTACATCGGCGGCGGCTATCCGGAGAGCTTCGCCGCCGAGCTCGCGGCCAATGTTTCCCTGGCCGCCGAGCTGCGCGAGCATGCGGCGAGCGAAGCGCCGATCTACGCCGAGTGCGGCGGCCTCGTCTACCTGTCTCGCTCGCTGGTCGACCTCGACGGCGTGCAACACCCGATGAGCGGCGTGCTGCCGCTGGACGTGGCGATGGACAGCCGCTACCTGGCAATCTCCTACGTCGAGACCCGGACCCGCATCGCCTCGCCCCTCGGCGGGGCCGGCACCGTCGCCCGTGGCCAGGAGTTCCATCAGTCCCGCGTCGTCGAGGCTGATTTGGAGCCAGGGCTTTTCGAGCTGACCACGAGCGCCGGAGAGACGCGCCGCGACGGCTATCTCCAACGTGGCGTTCTAGCCAGCTACGTCCACCTGCACTTCGGCTCGGCCCCAAGCATCGCCGACAGCCTGCTGGAGGCCGGCGTCGCCGCAAGGTGAGAATGTCCGAGCCCCAACCCACCGTTCCTTCAGAACCGCGAACCCACACAGTCCGCATGTCGGAAGTCCATCTGACACTCCCGGACTTTCGAGGTCTGTCTAATTAGTCAGTGTGTAATAGGCCAATTCGTCCAGGCTGGATTTGGTAGTGAAAGTATCTCTGCGAGACTGCCTTTTGGGACTGTGCAACACTGCGGTTCGCAATAACTTGCTTACCAGTATTCGGTGCGCAACGTGCGGCCGACGAAAGGAACGAGATGCCAAGCACCACTCACGTACTTGACGAGGCTCGCGATCTGGTCAAGAAGCGCCTTGCCGAGCTGGACGACGAGCGTCAGCGCCTCGAGCGCGCCCTCGCCGAGCTGGGCGGGAAAGTGACCGGCCGCACCGGTCGCCGTCCGGGCCGTCCACCCGGTTCCGGGACGAAAAAAGCTGCCGGCCGTCCCACTGGCCGTCCGAAAAAACGGCGCCGTCGTAGTGGCACCCGTGCCGATCAGGCGGTTGGCCTGGTCGAGGGTAGCCCCGGGATCAGCGCTTCGGACATCGCCAAACAGATGAAAATCAAGCCGAACTACCTCTACCGGGTTCTTGGTGACCTTGAGAAAGAGGGTCGCGTCAAGAAGAAAGGGCGCCAGTACTTCCCTTCGAAATAGGGGCAGCCGGAGAGGCCGGATCCGGTAGGGCTTTCACTTAACTTTTTCGGTGATCGCCGATGGGCTGACGCCCATAGGTGTCGGCGAAAAAGTACAAGACGTTTCAGCCCTACCGGATCCGGCCTGATTCAGAGCGGGCTTATCTTCCTAGACCAAGCCCAGCTTGGAGACAGCTGCCCTCTCTTCTTTTAGCTCAGAGATGGTGGCGTCGATTCGGGGGCGGGAGAAGTCTGGGATGTTGAGTCCCTCGACGATCTTCCACTCGCCGCCCGAGCAGCTGCAGGGGTGGCCGGCTACTACGCCCTCCTCGATTCCGTAGGAGCCGTTGGAGGGGACACCCATCGAGACCCAGTCGCCCTCGGCGGTGCCGAGGACCCAGTCGTGGACGTGATCGATCGCGGCGTTCGCGGCTGAGGCGGCGCTGGAAGCGCCGCGGGCGTCGATGATCTCGGCGCCGCGTTTGGCGACCCGCGGGATGAACTCGTCGCCGATCCAGGCCTCGTCGTCGACCGCGTCCCAAGCGCCGGCGCCGTCGACCTTGGCGTTGACCAGGTCCGGGTACTGCGTGGTCGAGTGATTGCCCCAGACCGTCATGTTGCTGACGCTGGAGACCGGCTTGCCCAGCTTGTTGGCGAGCTGTGCGATTGCCCGGTTATGGTCGAGGCGCATCATCGCGGTGAAGCGCTCGCGCGGCACCCCGTCGGCGTTCGACATCGCGATCAGGCAGTTGGTGTTGGCCGGGTTGCCGACCACCAGCACGCGCACGTCATCGGCTGCCCCGGCGGCGATCGCTTCGCCCTGTGGCTTGAAGATGCCGCCGTTGGCCTCGAGCAGGTC
>DAIRWC010000077.1:0-7792 GCA_036802505.1 Solirubrobacterales bacterium | reverse complement strand
GATGCGGAGCGTGTTCCATGTTTCTGTTCTCTCTGCCGGCCAACACTCATTCCGACTGAATCGTCCGCCGGCGTCGCGCCGAAGTGGGTCTGACTCTACGCCTACCTCAACTCGGATACTGCGTACCGATGTTGCTATATCCGGATCCACCGCATCGTCTCGGCCCCATCCCAGACCATCTTGGCCGCCACATAGAGCACCACGACGAGACCGATGTAGCCGATCCATGGCCACCGATGCAGCAGCCTGGCGACGCCGCCGGCCTCCTTGCCGGATAGCAAGGGGCGAGCTTGGGCGAGCCACGGTTTCGCCGCGGAGATCAGGGCGGGCAGCTCGGCGACCGCGGGGCGAAACTCGATCGCCCAGGCGCGCAGCGGCGGCAGCGTGCTGTTGAGACTGGCGAGGGACTTGCGGCCGATCCGCAGCGTCGGCGCCAGCCGTTCCACCGTCGTCGCGAGGTTCTTCGACTGGGCGGCGAGGGCGCCGGTGAAGGTGTTGAGGTTGACGATCAGGCCCTGGAGGTCAGCCTCGTGCCTGACGAGCGCGCCGAAGGTCCGCCCGGTGCCGGAGACAAGACGGGAAAGGTCGCCGGGGCTGGTGCCGAGCAGGGCGTTGGTGACCTGGGCGCTGTAGCGACCGGCGTCGCCGCCGTATTTGAAGGCGCCGTTGAGGCCTTCGGCGCCGGTCTTGCCTTTCACCTCGGGCAGCTGGGTCGCGTCTTCGGCGGCGGTCGGCTTCTGATTGAGCGCGGTGCCCAATCCCTCCAGCAGGCGGCTGAGGTCGGCCCGCACCGGCGACTGCAGCGCGGTGAGGATCTGGTCGAGCTGGACACCGGTCGAGGTGTGGCTGACCGGAATCGTCCCGCCGCTGTCCATCTCCGGCGCACTGGGACTGCCGGGGTCGAGGTCGATGAAGAAGTTGCCCTCGAGGAAGATCCGCGGACGGATATCGGCGAAGGCGTCGTCGTGGATCGGCCGGCCCTTGCCGTCGACCGTGAAGGTGACCTTGGTGTTGTCGCCGTCACGACCGACTTCGATCACTTTGCCGACGTCGACCCCGGCGATCCGCACCGGCGAGTTGGTCGAGATGTTGACCCCGTTCGAGAAGGTCGCGTTGAGCGTGTAGCCGTAGCCGGTGAAGGGCACGTGTTTGGTGAAGGCCAGGTAGGGGCCGACGGTGAAGGCGAGGATGAAGATCACCGCGATCGCCGCGTTGCTCGGCCGCCACTTGAAGCGGCTGTCGGTGGCCCCGGTCCTGGTGTCGCGCTCCGGCAGGCGTCCCATCAGCCTTCGCCTTCCCGCGTCGTCGTGCCCCAGAGTTCGGACGCGCGTCCGATGACCGTTTTGCCGGGGGCGTAGCGCTCGTTGCCGGCTTCGCAGGCCCCGTTCTGGCCGGTTTCGGGGTAGGGATTGAAGTGGAGGTGGTTCTTCACCTCAGGCCCGTTGGCCGGGGCCGAGGAGGGAGACACCTCGTTGTTCACGCCAGTCGGTGGCTCATAAGAGATCGCGCCCAGCCAGTTGCCGTTGCCGTTCGATTCGCTGAAAGCATCGGCCAGGTTGTTGAAGACAAGGCTGAGGTAGTTGCAGGTGGTCTGGGCGGGGGCGATGTACTTGATCGTCGGGGCGAGCACTTCGTTGGTGTCGGTAAGCAGTTCGAGGCCGTTGAAGACACCCGCGTCCCCCTGGAAGTCGAGCAGCGCTTCGGCCGTCGGGGTGAGCTGCGCGTACAGCGCCGGCGAGCGGTTGAGAGCGGGGATGCCGGCGCGCAGGGCGGCTTTGATCGTCGGCGAGGTTTCGCCGAGGGCGCGGGCGCCCGGCTTGAGCGCCGTGAAGAAGCGGCCCGAGTCGCGGAAGAACGGCCGCAGCGCCGGCAGGTCGGCGGTCACCGATTCCAGGGTCGGCGCCCCTTTGACGATCGTTTCCTGGATGTACGGCCGCGAGACGCGGGCGAAGGCGGCGAAGGTGCGGTCGAGGGCGACGAACATGCTCGCCTGCTGCTCCGCCACAGGGGCGACCGTGGCCGAGAGGTCCTCGAGCGCTTCCCAGAAGGCGCCGAAGTTGGTGCTTGGATCGACCAACGACTTCAGCACCGGCTGGCCGTGTTCGGCAAAGCTGCGCAGGGCGCCGAGGGCAGCGTTGATCTGCGGGCCGCGACCGGCGAAGGCGTTGCCGAAGCCGGCGTTGTTGCGCTGGATCGCGGTCCGGGTTTTTTCGTCGAACATGTCGAAGAACTGGTCGATGTCGACCGGTTCCGGTCGCGCGGCGGAGAGCGGGATGGTTTCGCCCGCCGCCAGGCCCTTGCGCGAGTCGCCGGGCACTATCTGCAGGTACTTGAGCCCGAGCGGAGATTTGGGGCGGATGATCATCGTCGAGTTGGCCGGGATCGGTTCGGCGCCCTTGTCGAGGCTGAGGTCGAGTTCGGCGGCGATCGCGCCGTTGCCGATCTGGACCGGCCTCACTTCCTTGATCACGCCGACCCGCGAGCCGCCTATCCGCACCTCGTTGCCTTTGACCAGCGCGTTGGCATTGGGAACTCGCGCCTTGAGGTTGTAGGTGGACACGAAGGGGAGGCCGTTGTTGGCGTTGTAGGCGAGGAAGACGGCGACGATCACGATCAGGACCGTGACCGCGCCGACGATCACCGGGCTGCTCGCGACTCCCTGTATGCCGCTGCGGTTCCTCATGGTCCCAGGAGGTAGTCGAGGAGGGCGCGTTGGGGCGCGGCGGCCTTCGCCCTGGCGCCGAGCTGTTCGCCTTCGCCAAGGCTCGCTTGCGGTGCTGGAACTTCTTGCGCCGCGGCAGGCGGGGTGGCCGCACTTGCTTCTGCAGACGTGCCGCCGGCGAGGCCCGCCAATTCGCTTTGGATGCGTGAGTACGCGGCCGCCGAGTCGAAGGCGGACGCCGACGCGCTTGAACCGGGGCCGGTGAAGTTCGCAGAGCAACCGCTGGTTGGAGCAGTCGAGTAAAGGTTGCAGTTCGTCAGGGTGACGAGCGTGCGCGCGAAGTGGCCGTATTGATCGAATTCGTTGCTTGATGCAGTGCTGTTGTAGATCAGGTCGGCGAGACCGTCGAAGCCCCCGCTCTTCCTGGTGCTGACCAGGAACTGGGCCAGTTCGGTGGTCGGAGCGGCGCCGCTGGTGGCGAGGTCGCGGAGCTTCAGGACGACCGGATCGGCGGCGCGGAGCTTCGGGCCGGCGACCTCGCCGGTGGCGCCGAGCGACTTCAGGGAGACGGTCGAGGCGGCCGAGAAAGGGGTCAGGGCGCGGGTCGCCTGGGTCAGCGCCGGGGCCGCCTTTGCCAGCGATTCGGCCACCGGCGTGCCGGCCTTGGAGAAGTATTCGAAGCTGCCCATCGTCTGGCGCAGCTCACGCAAGAAGGCGGGGAGCTTCTGCAGCGACGCTTCCAGCTCCGGGCCCTTTTCGGTGCTGGCCTGGGCGGCGGCGCCGGCGTTGGCGAAGAAGCCGGCGACGCTGCTGCGCTGGCGCGAGAGCGGGCCGAGGATTTCCTCCGAGTCGGAGGCGAGCTGGGCCAGCTGGTCGCGCTGGGCGTTGAGGATGCCGAAGACGCGGTCGGCGTCGCGCAGCACCGGGTTGGCGCGCTTGACGGCTTCCTCGATGTCTTCGCCGCGCCCGGCGAGGCCGGCGCCGAGTTCGTTGAGGATCAGCCGGAAGCGCTGTGCGTAGGTCAGCTGGTTGATGTTGTTGATCAGGTCCGGATCGACGCTGGTGCTGTTGTTCTCCAGCGGCAGCAGGTACTGGCCGGCGCCCGGCTTCCCATCTTCGATCTGCTTCAGCTCCGGCGCCAGCTTCGAGCCCGGCGCACGCGGCAAGGTGGGCGTGCAGTCGACGAACTTCTCGCCGATCAGCGACTGCGGTCGGATCAGGCAGCTGGCGTCGCTGCGGAAGTCCTGGAAACCGGGGTCTTCGATCTTCATCGCGATCACGGCCTTGCCCGGCACCGCCTGCGGCTTGCCGTTCTTGTAGCTGTCGACCTCACCCGGCATCGTCACGCCGACCGATTCGATTTCGCCGACGGTGGCACCGGCGACCCGCACTTCCTCGCCCGAGACCATGAAGCCGCCGCTGTCGAAGATGCCGCGGACGACGTAGCCACTGCTGCCGGAGCCACCACCGGAGACCAGCACGACGACGACCACTATCGCGGCGACCAGCCCGGCTGCGAGTAGCCATTTCCTCATGGTCCGGGTGGCGCGTCGGCCGGGTCGCATGCGGACGATGGGCTTACGCCGGAACCGGCGAAGGGCGGTTCGGTGAAGGGGTTGGAGTTGTCGGAGGCGGACTGGGTCCCACCTCCGGGGCAGGGCCGGCGAACGGCGGCGGAGCTGCCGAAGGCATTGAACTGTTCGCTCGGTTTGATCGGTTCCAGCTCGCCGCTGCTGCTGTTGCGCTGGAACAGGTTGAGGACGAAGCCTGCGCGCGCGTAGTGGCCGTTGCCGTCGTAATAGCCGGTGACCTGGCCAACCTTGCCGAGGCCATTGAAGATGTCCGGGGCGTAGGCGCGGGCTAAGTTGAGCGTCGGCTGGAAGTCGGCGATCGCCTGTTCGGCGTGCGGGAAGGCGCGCGAGGAACGTTCCTGCACGGCTGGCAGGAAGCCGAGCGTTTCGGCGCTGTCGTTAGCGAAGCCTTCGCGGTTGACGCTGAGGCGCAGGTTCTTGAAGACCGGCACGGCTTTGGAGAGGACGGGGCGCAATTCGCTCAGGAACGGCGCCAGGTTCTTGGTCGCCGGCTTGGCCGTTTCGACCAGCGGATCGAGGTCGTCGAGCGCCGCGCGCAGGTTGACGAAGGTGGTGTTGCTCTGGCGCATGAACGGCGGCAGCAGCCGCAGCGTCTGGTCGAGGGCTTCGTTCTTTTCGGCGATCGCGCCGAAGGCGGTGCTGGCGTTGGAGATCGCGCTGGAGAGCTCGTTGCCGCGCTGCGCGACCGCCGTGGAGAGCTTGCTGGAGCTGACGACGAACCGTTCGAGCAGGCCCTGGTCGGCGTTCAGTTCTCGCGTCACGGCAGACGCCCGGTTCAGCGCCGGGCCGAAGTACTTGAGGGTCTGGTTGGCGTCCTTGCCCCGGTTGGAGAACTGTTCCGCGTTGCCACGGATGAACTGGCCCAGAGCGCGGCGCACCGGCGTCGGGAAGGTGTTGAGGAACTGGTCGAGGTCGACCTCGGTCGTGGTCGAGCCGAGACCAAGGGTCGCTCCTTCATCGAGCGCCGGGCTGCTGTTCGGCCCCGGGCTGATCGAGATGTAGTGGTTGGCGACGCCGGAGAGCGAGGTGGCGCGGATTACCGCGGTCGTGCCCTCGTGCAGCTCCTGGTCGACGCTGACTTCGATCTCGGCAAGGTTGTCGTCGGTCAGGCTGATGCTTTCTACCGAGCCGACCGCCTGACCACCGATGAGCACCTGGTTGTCGGGCACGAGCTGGGCGGCGTTCTGGAAGATGAGCTTGTACTTGTGCCCGCCGCCGCCGCCGCCGAGGAGGATCACAACGAGGGCGATGACGACGACCGCCAGGGCCGCAATGGCCGCAATTCGCGCGGGGGCAATCCCCCGGCTTTTCGTCGGGCTTTTCTCCTCGCCTAAGGAATTAGCAGCCACGGATCGTCGCTTGCGGTTCCCCCGCCTCCATACCGGGAAAACAAGCTGCCGAATCGTATCCGAGCGACCAGCCGTCAGGCATGTGCGCCGCCTGGCTTAACTCGAAGTCAACGCGCTGCATCCGGGCATGTTCGCGGGGCGCTCAGACATTCAGCTTGGGCAGCACTCGCTCCAGGCGTCGCGGCAGCCACCAGACCCGGTCGCCGAGAAGCAGCATCAGCGCCGGCAGGAGGACGATACGGACCACGGTCGCGTCGAGCAGGACCGCCACGGTCAGGCCGACGCCGAGCTGGCTGATCGTCGCGATCGGCGCCCCGGCGAAGGCCACGAAGACCGCCATCATGATCGCCGCGGCGCCGGTGATCACCCGCGCGGTTCGTTCCAAACCGAACTCGATCGCGGCGGCATTGTCGCCATCGCGGTCATAGCTCTCCCTCATCCGCACCAGAAGGAAGACCGCGTAGTCGATCGAGAGACCGAAGACGACGCCGAAGATCGCCGTCGTGCCAACCGCATCGACGTAGTTGTGCCCGCCGAGCGGCCAGTCTTCGGGCAGGTTGAAGAGCAGGGTGAGGACGCCGAAGGCGACGGCGACCGTCGCCAGGTTGAGGCCAACCGCGATCGCGGCCAGGGGAAGTGCGCGGAGGACGAGGAGGAGGACGAGGAAGGTCGCGAGGGAGATCGCGGCGACGACGATCGGGATCCGCGCGCGGGTGATGTGGCTGTAGTCGTTGAGCTGGGCGGCGCCCCCGGCGACGCCGGTTTCGAGGCCCGCTTCCTTGCCCAGGGCGTCGGCCTCGACCTGAAGCCGCTTGTTGAGCGCGATCGACCCAGGTGAGTTGAAGGTGTAGCGGGAGATCACCAGGATCGCCGCCGCCTGACCACCGTCGCTCAGGTCGATCGCGGTTGCCGTGCGCTCGCGCACCCTCGGCCGGGCGCCGTCGAGCGCCGAGAGGACGAAGTAGCCCGAGTCGAACAGCCCGGGGCTCGCCCGCTGCAGGCGCTTCGTCTGGCGGTTCAGCGTGGCGCTGTTCGAAAGCACCTGGACGGTGGCGCGGCGCAGGCCGGTCTGCAGGGGGCGGGAGGCGCTGTAGCCCTTCGCGAGGTTTTCTTCGAGCGAGGTCGCACCGTCACGCAGGCGGGCGATGCCACTGGCCAGGGCGGTCGCTCCGGCGCCGAGGCGGGCGACGCCGCTTTCGAGGCCACCGGCGGCACGGGCGAGACGGGCGGAGCCGTGGGCGAGTTTTTTCCCGGCCCCCTCGAGTTTCTGCAGCCCGTCGGAGAGCTGCGTCGCCCCCTTGCTGATGCGCCTGATCAGCACGATTCCCGAGACCAGCCAGTCGGTCACCTGCTTAGCTTCTTCGGCGTCTTCGACCAGTGCGACCTGCAGCGCACTCAGTTCCGTCGGCAACCCGGCGTAGTCGGGTGCGTAGGCGGCGCCGCTGGCCGGGTTGGTGCCGCTGACCGCGGCGAGTGCGTTGCGGACGGCATCCAGCGCCGCGGCGAAGTTGGGGTCGGCCTTGCCGGTCGTCATCCCTTCCAGCTGTTGCAGCGCCGTCTTCAGCTGCGCTTCGGCGTCTTCCGCCGGGGCCTGCAGGCGCGGCAGCGTCTGGTGCGCTTCCTCTTCCAGCGACTTGCGCAGGCGGCGAGAGCGGTTCAAGGCATTGTGGCGCAGGTTCGGACCGAGGCTCTGCAGGGCGAACTTCAAGTTCAGGCCGGCGAGCGCGGCGCGGTGCTGAGCCCCCGCCAGGCGCCGGGTGCCCTTGGCGAAGATGCCCAAGGCAGCAACCGCCCTTTCACTGCCGGTGGCGGCCTGGGCGAGGCCGGAAGCAAGCAGCGTGGCGCCGTCGGCCGCTTTGCCGGACCCCTCGGCGAGCAGGCCGGCACCGTAGCTCGCTTTCGAGATCCCGCCGCGCAGCAGCGCGACTCCGGACGCGGCCCGGCCCAGGTTGCGGCCCAATCGCCCCAACTGGGCCAACGGCCCCGATTCGGTGCCGCCGGCGACCACGGCACCGACCTGGCGCAGCGGCGCCACAGCTCGCGAGACCTGGGCGGGGCCGACCACCGTCTGCACGCCGGGAAGGGCGGCGATCCGGTGTTGCCAGCGGCTCAGCGCTGCCAGCCGGCTCGGTTCGGTGACGGTGCCCTGGTCTGTGCTGGCGACGACCACGAACGGCGCGTCGTATCCC
>DAIRWC010000076.1:0-7858 GCA_036802505.1 Solirubrobacterales bacterium | reverse complement strand
AAGTAGGTGACGTGCGCGTACTTCTCGGTCTCGGCGACGTGCAGCTGGCGGCCGCCGGCCTCGGAGACGACCTCGGCCAGGGTCGTCGTCGGGCGCGCCTCGGGATAGGCGACCGGGTAGGACCAGCCCTTGCGGTAGACGGTCATCGTCGTCAGGTCGAGCACCGGACCCGCGGCGCGTGAGAACTCGTCGAAATCGGGATCCGCCAGCGCGCGGGTCATCTCCCGCGCCCTGTCGGGACGGAAGTTGATGAAGATCGCCACGTCGCCCTCGGCGGCGCCGTCGTAGTCGCCGATCACAGTTGGCACGACGAACTCATCAGTGGCGTCGTGCTCGTAGGAGGCGTCGATCGCCTCGGCTGAGCCCACCGCGTGCTGACCGCGGGCGTGGACGATCGCGTCGTAGGCGAGCTTGATTCGCTCCCAGCGCGTATCGCGGTCCATCGCGTAGTAGCGGCCGCTGACCGTGGCGACGCGGCCGGCCTGGCGCAACCAGCGCTCCAGCTCGCCGAGATAGCCGCGGCCACCATGGGGCAGCGTGTCGCGGCCGTCGGTGAAGGCGTGGAAGACGACGTCGGGGACGCCCTCCTGCGAGGCCAGCTCGATCGTCGCCTCGATGTGCTCCCAGCCCGAGTGGACGCCGCCGTCGGAGACGAGCCCGAGCAGGTGCAGGCGGCCGCGGGGGCTGCGCCGAGCGCGGTCGCAGGCGGCGAGCAGAGCCTCATTCTCGAAGAAGCTCCCGTCGGCGATCGAGTCGTCGATCCGGGCCAGGTCCTGCTTGACGATCGCGCCGGCGCCGAGGTTGAGATGGCCGACCTCGGAGTTGCCCATCTGCCCGTCGGGCAGGCCGACGTCGCGGCCTTGGGCGGAGAGTTGGGTGTGCGGATACGTACTCCAGAGGCGATCGAAGACCGGCGTCTCCGCCAACGAGATCGCGTTGCCGGGTCCGGCCGGCGCCAACCCCCAGCCGTCGAGGATGACCAGCGCCAGCGAAGGCGCCGGAAGCTCGGTCACCCGGCTGCCTCCACTATCGCGGCGAATTCCTCCGGGTCCAGACTGGCGCCGCCGACGAGCGCGCCGTCGATGTCTGGCTGGGCCATCAGCTCGGCGGCGTTGGCCGCCTTGACCGAGCCGCCGTAGAGGATCCGCACCGAGTCGGCGACGACGCCGCGCTCGCGCAGCACGTCGCGGATGAAGGCACACGCCTCCTGGGCCTGCTCGGGGGTGGCGGTGCGGCCGGTGCCGATCGCCCAGATCGGCTCATAGGCGACGACGACCTCGGCGAGCTTGATCGACTCGACCGCGGCCAGGTCGGCCTGCAGCTGGGACTCCAGCACGCCCTTGGTCTGGTCCGCGTCGCGCGCCTCCTCGCTCTCGCCGACGCAGAGGATCGGCTCGAGCCCGGCGGCGAGGGCCGCCGGCACCTTGCGCGCCAGCGCCTCGTCGGTCTCGTCGAAGTACTGGCGCCGCTCGGAGTGGCCGAGGACGACCGCCTCGACGTCGAGCTCGACCAGCATCGCCGCGGAGACCTCCCCGGTGAAGGCTCCCGACTGCGCCTCGTGCATGTTCTGCGCCGCGACCTTCACGGCGGTGCCGTAACGGCGCTCGACCACGGCGGTGAGGGCGGTGAAGGGCGGGCAGATGACGACGTCGTTCTGGGTTGCGGCGATCCGCGGCAGCAGCGCGTCGACGAAGGCGCCCGCTTCGGCGACGGTCTTGTGCATCTTCCAGTTGGCGGCGATGTAGGGGGTGCGCTCAGGCATCTCTCAGCGCCTCCACTCCGGGCAGCTTCTTTCCCTCCAGCAGCTCCAAGGACGCTCCTCCTCCGGTCGACACCCAATCCACTTTCTCAGCCAGGCCGAACCGGTGCAGCGCGGCAACGGAGTCGCCGCCGCCGACGACGGTGGTCCCGGGCGCGGCAGCGACCGCGTCGGCGACGGTTCGCGTCGCGGCGGCGAACGGCTCCAGCTCGAAGGCGCCCATCGGCCCGTTCCAGAGCACGGTGCCGGCGGCGGCGATCGCCTCGGCGTAGGTCGCGGCAGTGCGCGGGCCGACATCGAGGCCCATCCAGCCGTCCGGCACCTCGACCCCGTCGCTCTCGCGCCGCTCGGTCGCCGCGTCGAAGCTCTTGCCCAGCACCAGGTCGACCGGCAGCATCAGCTCGCACTCGGATCCCTCGGCCTTGCGCAACGCCTCTTCGGCGAGCGTCACCCCCGCCTCCTCGACCAGCGAGTCGCCGGTGGCGATGCCCTGGGCGCGGAAGAAGCTGAAGCACATCGCGCCGCCGATCAGGATGCTGTCGGCGACTTCGAGGAAGCGGTCGATGACGCCGACCTTGTCGCTCACCTTGGCGCCGCCGAGGACGACGACCAGCGGCCGCTCGGGCGAGTCGACCACGCGCGTCAGCTCGCTCACCTCGCTCTCAAGCAGGAGGCCGGCGTAGCCGGGCAGGCGATGCGCGACCCCCTCGGTGCTGGCGTGGGCCCGGTGGGCGGCACCGAAGGCGTCGTTGACGTAGAGGTCGGCGAGCCTGGCCAATGCCTCGGCCAGCCCCGGATCGTTGTCCGTCTCACCCGCCTCGAAGCGGACGTTCTCGAGCAGCAGCATGTCTCCGGGGCTCAACCCGGCGGCCATCGTCTCGACGTCCTCGCCGACCACGGCGGGCGCCTGCTTCACCTCGGCGCCGAGCAGCTCGGCCAAGCGCTCGCCGACCGGCTGCATCGAGAGCTCCGGATCGACCTTGCCCTTCGGCCGGCCCAGGTGGGAGACGAGGACCAGGGCGGCGCCGCGCCCGCGCAGCAGCTCGATCGTCGGCAGCGCCGCCCGGATCCGCGTGTCGTCGGCGACGCGACCGCCGTCGAGCGGCACGTTGAAGTCGACCCGGACCAGCACCCGCTTGCCGGCGACGTCGGCGTCGCGGACGCTCTGCTTAGAGAAGCCCAATGTTCGCCCTCCGGACGGGCTCAGAGGACCTTGCCCGCCAGCTCGACGCAACGGTTCGAGTAACCCCACTCGTTGTCGTACCAGGAGACGGCCTTGATCAGCTTGCCATCGCCGATCGCCATCGTCTGGCCGGCGTCGAAGATCGAGGAGTGCGGATCGCCGACGATGTCGGTCGAGACGATCTCATCCTCGGTGTAGGAGAGGATCCCCTTCATCGGGCCCTCCGCCGCCTGCTTGATCGCGGCGTTGACCGCCTCGGGGTCGGTCGGTCGGGACGGCGTGAAGACGAGGTCGACGACCGAGCCGGTGATCACCGGGGCGCGGATCGCCAGCCCGTTCAGCTTCCCGTTCAGCTCGGGCAAGACGAGGCCGACGGCCTTGGCGGCGCCGGTCGTCGTCGGGATCAGGTTGACCGCGGCGGCCCGCGCCCGGCGCAGGTCCTTGTGCGGCATGTCCTGCAGGCGCTGGTCGGCCGTGTAGGCGTGGATCGTCGTCATCAGCCCCTGCTCGATCCCAAACGAGTCGTTCAGCACCTTGGCCACCGGCGCCAGGCAGTTGGTCGTGCAGGAGGCGTTGGAAATGATGTTGTGGTTCTCGCGGTCGTAGTCGCTGTCGAAGTTGACGCCGAGCGCCACGGTCACGTCCGGTTCCTTGGCGGGAGCGGAGACGATCACCTTCTTGGCGCCCGCGGCGAGGTGCTTGGCGGCGTCCTCGCGGCCGGTGAAGAGCCCGGTCGACTCGATCACGACGTCGACGCCGAGATCGCCCCAGGGCAACGCCGCCGGGTCGCGCTCGGAGAGGACCTTGAGTGGCTCGCCGTCGATCGTCAGCGAGCCCTCCCCCGCCTCGACCTCGCCGGGGAAGCGGCCCAGAATCGAGTCGTACTTGAGCAGGTGGGCGAGCGTGCCGGTGTCGGTGATGTCGTTGACGGCGACGAACTCGAGGTCCGCGCCGGCCGCGTGGGCGGCGCGGAAGAGATTGCGCCCGATGCGGCCGAAGCCGTTGATGCCGACCTTCACTGCCATGAAGTCACGTCCTCCTGGATCGATTCGTTGTCGTGTCGAAAGCTAGTCACTGCCGATCGTCACCTCTATTTCGTACCCGTCCGGGTCCTGCAGGAACGCCGAGTAGGAACCGGACCCGTGCGAGCGGCGCTCGCCGGGCTCGCCGACGGGGTTGCCGCCGGCCTTCACACCCTGCTCCCAGGCAGCCTTGACGGCGACGATCCCGAGCCCCGAGAAGCTGAGCAGGCCGAAGCCGGGTTTGGCCGGGTGGTGCGCGGCGATGAAGAAGACCGGCTTGGCGATGCCCCAGCCGATCGTCTCGTCTTCCTCGAAATGGCGCCGCCAGCCAAGCGGCGCGAGCAGCGCGTCGTAGAAGGACGCGCTCCGCTCGAGGTCGGAAACCTCTAGAAGAACGTGGTGCAACATCGGGCCGGGGAGGCTATAGGGGCCACCGGGCGGTCGGTCGGGCGCCCATCCCACGAGGCCTGTGTTCGGCCCCTCCTAGGGGTCAAACATAGGCCTCGTCAGCCGCTGCGCGGGGTCCAGCGGAAGTAGCGGACGGCGAGCAGCAGACCGGCCACGCCCCAGATCGCGACCACCGCGAGGTTGCCCCAGGAGACGGCGGCGCCGCCGGGGACGTAGGCGTCGAAGAAGGCCTCGAAGAAATGGCGGATCGGGAAAGCGTCGGCGAAGTGGATGACGCCGCTCGGCAGCTGGTCGTCGGGGATGAAGACGCCGGAGAGGAAGTAGAGCGGCAGGAGCAGGGCGTTGACGATCGGCGCCGCCGCGTCCTGGCTGGGAATCGCCGCCGTCAACGCGATGCCGAGACAGCAGAAGGACGCGGCCCCGACGACGAGGGTGAGGACGATCGCGGGCAGGCGGTCCCAGGGAATGTCGACGCCGTAGGCGAGGCGACCTATCGCCGCGAGCAGCACCAGCATCATCAGCGCGACGACGATCGAGTTGCCGATCCGCCCGGCGATGAAGACCCAGGGCGGCATCGGCGTGCCGCGGCCGCGCTTCAGGCGGCCGTCCTCGCGGGCGATCACCAGCGACATCGCCAGCGACTGCATCGTCGCCGAGATCACCGAGAGGGTGATGATCGCGGGCACGTAGTAGGTGGTCGTCTTGATCCCGCCCCGCACGTCGACCGTCTGGTTGCCGAAGACGGTGGCGAAGATCAGCAGCAGGACGACCGGGAAGGCGACGGTGAAGAAGACCGAGGCCGGGTTGCGCCAGAAGGCTTTCTGGTCGTAGCGAAACTGATGAAGGACGAGGTTCATGTCTGTTCGGTCAGCTCCAGGTAGACGTCCTCGAGGCTGGGCCTGACGACCTCCAGCCCTTCGAGGTCCCTTCCCTCCGCCAGCGCCTTGCCGGTCAGCTCGTTGAGGGTCTCGACCGGCGTCGTCGTCTCCAACTCGACCTCGCGTCCCCCCTCGCGGTAGCTGATTCGGGCCGGGCGGCTCTCGCGGTCGCCTAGATCCTCGGGGGTGCCGCGGGCGACGATCTCGCCGGCCGAGATGACCGTCACCCGATCGGCGAGACGCTGCGCCTCGTCCATGTAATGGGTGGTGAGGAAGACGGTCTTGCCGAGGTCGCGCAGGCCGGCGATCGTCTCCCAGGCCTGCCGTCGCGCCGAGGGGTCGAAGCCGGTCGTCGGCTCGTCGAGGAAGAGCAGCTCAGGGTCGCCGATCAGCGCCATGCCGACGTCGAGCCGGCGCTGCTGACCGCCGGAGAGCGAACTGGCACGGGCGTCGGCCTTGCCGCCGAGCCCGACCTGCTCGATCGTCTCCTCGATCGGCCGCGGCGCCTCGTAGTAGCCGGCGTAGAGGGCAATCGACTCGCGCACGGTCAGGTAGGGATCGAGGCGGCAGCTCTGCAGGACGATGCCGATCCGCTCGCGCCAGGCGCGGCCGGCGTGCTCGGGGTCCTCGCCGAGGACGCTCACCTCGCCGCCGCTGCGCTTGCGGTAACCCTCGAGGATCTCCACCGTGGTCGTCTTGCCAGCGCCGTTGGGGCCGAGGAAGGCGAAGACTTCCCCCCGCTGCACCTCGAGGTCGATGCCGCGGACCGCCTCGACCTCGCCGTAGCTCTTGCGCAGGTCGCGAATGGAGATGACGGGCTCGGCCAAAGTCCGGCGATTCTAGGTCGACGGGCCTAAAACCGGTCTATGCCTCCGGTTTTAGGCCCGTCGGCTGCTAGTCGAGGTCGCGGTGCTTGACTCGCACCACGACGCCCTCGCGCCCCTCCAATGCCCGGCGGATGCGGTCGGCGACGGTCACCGAGCGGTGCCTGCCGCCGGTGCAGCCGACGGCGATCGTCAGGTGGCTCTTGCCCTCGGCCACGTAGGCGGGGACGAGGAACTCGAGGAGGGGCATGAGGCGGCCGTAGAACTCGCCCGCCTGGGTCCCCGACTCGACGTGGGCGCGGACCTGCTCGTCGAGGCCGGTCTGCGGCCGCAGCTCGTCGATGTAGTGCGGGTTGGGCAGGAAGCGCACGTCGAGGGTGAGGTCGGCGTCGCGAGGCGGCCCGTTCTTGAAGCCGAAGGTGAGCAGGGTCAGGGCCAGCTTGCCGCCGTCCTGGCCGCCCAGCATCTCCTCGGCGATCCGCCGCCGCAGCTGCCCTCCGGTCAGGTTGCTGGTGTCCATCACCATGTCGGCGCGTGCGCGCAGCGGCGAGAGCAGCTCGCGCTCGGCGCGGATCCCGTCGACGATCCTGCCCTCCGGCGCGAGCGGGTGGCGGCGGCGCGTCTCCTTGTAGCGGTCGAGCAGTCCGAGACCGCTCTTGCGCTTCGGCGCGAGCGGGTGCCGGCGGCGCGTCTCCTTGTAGCGGTCGAGCAGCGCCTCCTCGTCGGCCTCGAGGAAGAGCAGCTTCGGCTTCAGCCCGTCGGTGCTGAGCTCGTCGAGCACCTGGATCAGCCCCTCGAAGTACTCGCCGCCGCGCACGTCGGAGACGACGGCGGCCTTCTCCACCCCGCTGCCCTCGTGGCGGAAGAGCTCACCGAGGCTGCCGATCATCCGCGGCGGCAGGTTGTCGACGCAGAAGTAGCCGCCGTCCTCGAAGGCCGCGATCGCTTCCGACTTGCCCGCCCCGGAGTGACCGGTGATCAGGATCAGCTCGACGTCGCCGGCCACTAGGCACCCGTCCTGTGCAGCTGCTCGTGGATCTCGCGGGCCAGCTTGCCGGGGACGCCGGGCACTGCCTCCAGCTCCTCGCGACTCGCGCCGAGGAACCGCTCCGGCGTGCCGAAGTGCTTGAGGAAGGCCCGCTTGCGGGCCGGGCCGACGCCCTTGAGGTCGTCGAGCACCGAGCCGGTCATCGCCCGGTCGCGGCGCCCGCGGTGGTGGTCGATCGCGAAGCGGTGCGCCTCGTCGCGGACCCGCTGCAACAGCTTCGAGGCCTCCGAGTCGGCGGCCAGCTCGACCGGCTCCGGGCGGCCGGGGACGAAGACCTCCTCCTCGCGCTTGGCGAGAGAGACGACGGTGACGCCGCGCTCGACGAACGGAGCGAGAACCTTCATCGCGACGCCGAGCTGGCCCTTGCCGCCGTCGATCATCACCAGCGAGGGCAGCGCGGCGAAGCTCTCGTCGCGTTTGCCGTCGTGCGGGGAGAGGTCGACCTGCTCCTCGTAGCGTTTGACCCGACGGCTCAGCACCTCCTCCATGGAAGCGAAGTCGTCGGACCCGTTCGCGCGCTCGCCGCGCACCCGGAAGCGGCGGTAGTCCGACTTCTTCGTCGCGCCGCCCTCGAAGACGACCATCGAGGCGACCGTGTGCTCGCCGCCGAGGTTGGAGATGTCGAAGCCCTCGATCCGGACCGGCAGCTCATCCATCTGCAGCGCCTCGCGCAAATCGACGAGCGAGTCGACCCGGCGCTGGCGCCGGTGCTCGCGCCGCAGCCGGTCCTGGTCGA
>DAIRWC010000075.1:4722-7959 GCA_036802505.1 Solirubrobacterales bacterium | reverse complement strand
CGACGGGCGCGACGCCGGAGGCGATCAGGTCGTCGAAGGGCTTGCCGGCGCCGATCGGGGGCAGCTGGTCGGCGTCGCCGACGAAGACCACGTGGGTCGACTCGGCGAGGCCGCCGAGCAGGACCTCGATCAGACGCAGGTTCAGCATCGAGGCCTCGTCGACGATCGCCAGGCCCGCCGGCAGCGGATGGCCGGGCCTGAAGCCCGGCTCGCGACCGGGCATCCACTCGAGCAACCGGTGAATCGTCTGCGCCTCGTGGCCGGTCGCCTCCTCAAGCCGGCGGGCGGCACGCCCGGTCGGCGCGCAGAGCGCGATCGGCACGTCGGCCCGCGCGGCCTCGGCGACGATCGCCCTCGTGCAGGCGGTCTTGCCGACGCCAGGGCCGCCGGTCAACACCGAGATCCGCGCCGCGAAGGCGCCCCGCACAGCGGCCCACTGCTCGTCGGTCAGCTTCGCCTCGTCCTCGTTGTCCTCGGGCGGCAACTCGCCCGGGTCGTGATTGAGATGGGCCGGTGCGGCAACCCGCTCGGCCAGCGTCGCCGCGACGGCCAGCTCGCTCGCGTGGGTCGGCTCGCGGTAGGCGCGGCCTTCGTCGAGCAGCAGTCCGCGGGCCATCGCCGGCACGTCGGGGTCGGGCCGCAGGCCGATCAGCTTCGCGGTGCGCAAGTTGAGCTCGTCGACCGGCAGGTAGGTGTTGCCCTGCTGCTCGGCCTCGGTGAGGGCGAAGACCGCCGCCGCCTGGGCGCGCCGCTCCGACTCGGGCGGCACGTCGGCGGCCAGGGCGATCTTGTCGGCGCGGGCGAAGCCGACCCCGGCGACCTCGGTGAGCCGGTAGGGGTCCTCGTGCAGGATCGCCATCGAGCGCTCGCCGAAGCGGGCGTGGATCGGCGCCGCGAGGTGGGCCAGGCCATGGGGCGCAAGCTGGACGTGCAGGTCGCGGACGGCCCGCGAGGCATGCCAGGAGTCGGCCGCGGCGACAGCCTGCTCGGCGCTGACCCCGCGCAGCCCGGCGAAGACGCCGACCGGGTCGGCGGCGATCGCCCCCAGCACCCCCTCCCCGTGCTCGTCGACGAGGCGTTCCGCACGAGCCGGACCGATGTGGCGCAGGCTGGTCAGGTAGGCGATCCGCCCGGCCCGGTCGGCGGGATCGAGCGGCAGCGCGCCGCGCGCCTTCAGCTGCCGCCCGTAGCGCGAGTGGGTCTGCCAGTCGCCGCTGACTTCGGCACGGTCGCCGGCGTTCAGGTGGGCGACCGGGCCGACCAGGGCAAAGCCCTCACCCGACTCTGAGTCCTGCACCTCCAGCACCGCGTAGCCGTCGTCCTCGGCGCTGAAGATCACCCCCAGCACCTCGACCGTGCCGGTGAAGGCAGCAGCGTCGGCATCGAAGAGGGTCGCAGCGTCGCTCACAGAGCAAAGCTAGATCATCTGGCCGGCGGCGAGGAGGTTCGCCGTCCGCCCCGAGGACGGGGGCATTGCTTGGAAATCCAAAGTACGACAAGATGCCTGCGATCGGCCCAACCGGGGCCGCACGAATCGGGAGGACGAAGCAGATGGGCACCTACGCGGTAAAGAAGATCGACGAGATGGAGGCCGTCTTCGGCGGTGGCTTCAAGCGCGCCCGGGCGGAGCTGGGAGTCGAGTCGTTCGGCATGCAGATCATCGACATGCCGTCCAACTACGACAGCTACCCCGAGCACGACCACGAGCAGGACGGCCAGGAGGAGGTCTACGTGACCCTCGGCGGCGGCGGCGAGATAGAGATCGAGGGAGAGCGCTTCCCGCTCGACGCCGACCACGTCGCCCGGGTCGGCCCCGGCGTCACCCGCAAGGTATGGCCGGGCGATGCGGGCATCCGCATCCTCGTGCTCGGCGGCAAGGCCGGCGAGGTCTACGACGCCCCCGACATCACGAAGCTGGGCGAGCCCGACCCAGCGGCGGCATAGACCGCCGCCGACGGGCCTAAAACCGGTCTATACGACCGGTTTTAGGCCCGTCGGCGGCTTGTCTCGGTTCGTAGCCCCGGCAGCTGAGGACCGGCACCCGCGGGTAGCGCGGGTACGCCGGGTCTTCGCGGGAGCGCCGGCAGAGGCTGAAGACCGACCCCCGCGTGTTGGGGACCAGCTGCTGGTGGACGCAGCTGTCGCAGAGGCCGCTGTTCGAATGGACCATGCGTTGACGCTATCGCTGGGCGGGTTGCATGTCACTCCGATCCGGTCTAGGTTGTTTGAACGGAAGCGAACCAGTACGCGACTCTGAGGGGACCGGGCTGAGTCTTGACGTCTATCTGCATGGAGAGCTGATCGGCGGGCTGTTCCCAACCGGGGAGGACGGCTATCGCTTTGCCTACAGGCCGGAGACCGTCGCGGAGCTCGGCGCCGGCGAGGTCCTGCTCAGCAACTCGCTGCCCGTCCGCGAGGAGCCCTTCAGCGCCGGCGCCACCCGCGCCTACGTGGAGGGACTCCTGCCCCAGGGATGCCGGCGCAATGCGATCGCCACCGAGCTGGGACTCGATCCCAGCGACGGCTTTGGGCTGATCGCCGAGCTGGGCCACGATTGCCCCGGTGCGGTCGTCTTCCTCAGGCAGGGAGAGGATCCGGGGCCGAGCGACGCCGACTCGCCGGCCTGGCTCTCAGAAGAGGAACTCGAGGAACTGCTCCAGCCCCAGCCGGCCCAGCTCTTCGACCCGGCCAACGAGCGGCGGATGCGCTTTGCCCTGCCCGGCAGGCGACACAAGCTCGCGCTCGCCTACGACGAGGAGACGGACAGGTGGGCCTGGCCGGAGCCCGGCCTGCCGAGCACCCACATCCTCAAGCCCGAATCGGACGAGCGCCGCGGCCTCGTCGCCAACGAGATGACCTGCACGCTCGCCTACCGCGAACTGGGCCTCCCGGTCGCCCACACCTCGGTGGAGAGGATCGCCGGGCGGACGTGTCTGGTCAGCAAGCGCTTCGATCGCTGGGAAGGCGGCTTCGAGACCGAGCGCCTGCACCAGGAGAGCTTCGCCCAGGCACTCGGCATCGCGCCCGCCGACGAGGAGCACGGGCGCCAGGGCGAGACACCGGACCTGACCGAAGCCTGCGGGCTGCTGCGGGCGATCGGCGAAGAGCACGGCACCCACACCCTGATGAGCGCCGTCCTCTGCGACCTGGTGATCGGCAACTGCGCGGCACGCGGGGCCAAAGCGGCGCTGCTCTTCACCGGCGGGCTGCACGCCCTGGTGCCCGGTCGGCGACTAC
>DAIRWC010000075.1:0-4712 GCA_036802505.1 Solirubrobacterales bacterium | reverse complement strand
GCTCTTCACCGGCGACGGCCCGATCCTCGCCCCCTTCTTCGGCATCGCCGCGACCGAGATCTACGGCGCACAGCGACGCCGCCCGCCGGTCGCCGGCGCGCCCCCGGCGCCCTTCCTGGTCGACATTCGCCGCAGCGCCTGGGAATGCGACTTCGAGTTCCAGCCGTCGCTGATGGAGGCGGTGGCGACGATGGGCAGGGCCTGCTCCTCGCTGAACGCCGTGATCGACCGCGCCCGCGAGGAGGGCTGGTACTCGCGCGTGGCCGACGAAGCACTGCAGTGCGCGATCGAGCGCAGCATCGGCTTCAAAGGCGAAATGGAGTACCTGCGGCCGCCCGGCGCCGAGTCGCCGTAACGGAACGCGCCCGCGGAGCGCCCGGGCCTCAGGGCGAATCGGCGCGCATCTGGGTGCAGCGCTGGTCCCAGAGCCCGATCAGCTCCTCCGGAAAGAGTTCGAACAGCGGCTCGTGTTCGTCGCTCTCGAAGAGCATTTCCATGTCGAACTCCCAGGCGAGGATCTTGGTGTCGACGTCGACCAGCTGACCGATGTCGATGTCCTCCTGCACGAGGACGTAGCCGTCGCGCGCCGCAATCACGTTGGCGATCTTGTCGGCGGCGAAGACGCGCTGCGCCTCGATCCCGGTTGCGGCGACCCGACCGCGGAGCTCGCCCTTGCGCTCCTCGTAGTCCTCGATCTCGAAGTCTTCGCTCAGCGCGCAGACGATCATCGCGATTTTCATCCCGAAACGCTCGCGCAGGGGCCCAAGCCCGAGGTCGGTGTACTCGAGCGTGTCGTGGAGGAGGCCCGCCGCGACCAGCTCGTCGCCGAGGTCGTACTCGGCAAGCAACTCGGCGACCGCCAGCGGGTGCTCGATGAAGGGGACTTCGTCGCCGACGTCGCGCAGCGCCCCAGCGTGCAGATCCCGCGACGTCGCGAGCGCTCGGCGTACAAGCTCGGAGCGCTCCGCTACCGCCTCGACCCTGCCTGAGCGGGACACGAGCCCACCGTAGCGCACTTCGGTTCCAGACGAAACCCCTTGAGTACCCGACTTCTGGCTTGGACAGATTCTCAACCGCTGACCACGACGACGACGATGAAGGCGGCGTAGAGCGTGAACCAGGCGACGACCGCCGGCAGCCCGAAGCGACCGCGGCGGTGCAGCGCCGCGTAAGCGAGGAGGCCACCGGCGAGGCCGAGCACGACCGAGAGGGCGGCGTTTGCGCTCAGCGACCAGCCGGTGAAGAGCAGGCCGATACCGAAGGGGATCGTCGACTGGAAGACCATCGCGCCGGTGATGTTGCCCAGCGCCAGCGAGTCCTTGCCTTCGCGCACCCAGAAGAAGCTGTTGACCTTCTCCGGCAGCTCGGTCGCCAGCGGGGCGAGGATCAGGGCGAGGACGACCGCCTCGACGCCGAGGTCGGCGGCGATCTTGAGCAGCTCTTCGACGAAGAGGTGGGCGCCGCCGACCATCGCGCCGAGGCCGACGAGGAGCTGGACCACGCAGAGCGGCAGGCCCGGACTCATGCGGCGCTCGGCGCGGCGCTCGAAGACGAGCGGCGCCAGCGTCTCCTCGCCCTGCACCTCTCCCCCCTGCCGAAGGGTGCGCCGGATGTAGAGCGGGTAGGCGAGCAGGACACCGATCCCGACCGGGATCCGCAATGCCGCCGGCGCCCCCCAGGCGAGCGCCAACGAGAGCGCGAAGAAAGCGAGGAAGAAGCGCAGGTCCCGCTCCAGGGTGGGCCGGTGGGCGCGCAGCTCCAACCCCTGCTCGCGGCGGTCCCGGTAGAGGTAGGCGAAGAGGCCGACCAGGCCCATCGCCAGCGTGGCGAGCAGGAAGGGCGCGCCGACGATCGCCCCGATCGCGACCTGGTCGCCGCCCTGCTTGGCCCCGAGCAGAGCGACGATCGCGACGAGCGTCTCCGGCATCGCCGTGCCAACGGCGGCGAGGACGCTGCCCACGGCCCCCTCCCCCAGCTGCATGCGGTGCCCGATCCACTCGACCGCGTTGGTGAAGAGCAGCGCGCCGGCGAGGATTACGGCAAAGCTGAGGAGCAGCAGAAAGACATTCACGTCATGCGTAATAAAACGCGAGGCCGAGGACGGCGTAGACGGCGAGCAGCTGGACCCCCTCGAACCAGGTCGACTCGCCGTCCTGGGTGACGTAGTTGGCGATCAGGACTGCAAGCAGCAGGGCGCCGAGCTCGAAGCCGTTGAAGACGAGGGCCAGCGGGCCGGGGCCGACGAAGATCGAGGCGAGCACCAGCACAGGGGCGACGAAGAGCGCGACCTGCGCGCTGGAGCCGATCGCGATGTTGACCGCGAGGTCCATTTTGTCCTTGCGCGCGACGAGGACCGCGACCCAGTGCTCGGCCGCGTTGCCGACGATCGCGACGACGATCACGCCGATGAAGAACTCGGAGAGGCCGGCCGCCTGGGAGGCCTCGCTGATCGAGCCGACCAGAACCTCCGACATCACCCCGACCAGGACCCCGGCGATCGCCAATGCGGTCACCGAGGTGCGCACCGACCAGCCCCAGCTGTCCTCGTCGCCGTACTCGGGGTTGAAGAGGTCGCGGTGGGTCTTGAGCGAGAAGACGAGGCCGAGGACGTAGGTGGCGATGAGGACGATCGCGACGGCGAAGGAGAGATGCTCGACGGTCGAGCCGTAATTGACCAGCTCGGCTCCCGGCATCGGCAGCCCCTTGCCCTCGACCAGCTCGAAGATCGCCGGCATCAGCAGCGCCGCCGCGGCGAGCAGCAGCATCGAGGTCTGCACGCTCGCGCTGGTCCGACTGAAGGTCTGTTTCTCGCGGCCCAAACCGCCGGCGAGCATCGCCGCGCCGAGCACGAGCAGGATGTTGCCGATGATCGAGCCGACGATCGAGGCCTTGACGACCTCGTGCAGGCCCTGGCCGAGCGCGAAGAGGGCGATGATCAACTCCGGCGCGTTGCCGAAGGTGACGTTGAGCAGGCCGCCGATCCCCGGCCCCGAGCGCGCCGCCAGCTCCTCGGTGGCTCGTCCCATCAGCGCCGCGGTGGGGACGATGCCGAGCGCCGACGCGGTGAAGACCACCGTCGCCGGGCTGCCCGCCAGATCCAGGGCGACGGCGACCGGGATCAGCGGCGTCAGCAGGTAGGGCCAGCCGTCGGCCCCGCGCAGGAAGCTGCCTACTGAGACTGGGATTCGGCCAGTCCTTCGAACAGTTCGCCGAGGCTTTCGCCGCCTTCTTCGCCCTGCAGCAGGCCGAGCAGTTCGATCGGGTTGATGCCGAGCTTGAGGAAGAGCTTGCTGAGCGGCTTGGCGCTCGCGGGCGCGGAGATCGTCTGTTCCTCGTTGACTTCGGTCAGCTTCAGGTCGAGTTCGATTTCGACGCTCTTGGGTCCGCCGCCGCCGTTTTGCGGTTCGAGCTTCAGCTGGGCCGAGATCCGGCGCACGATGTCGTCATCGCCGACGTAGACGTCGACGTGAGCGCTCTTCACCGCGCTGGCGACCTGGCTCTTCGCCTTGTCGACTTCGGACTTCGAGGGCAGCGGGCCGGCGGCGGCCAGCTGGGTGCGGCAGGCCTGGCTTTCGACCACTTCGAGAACCGAGTCGATCGCGCCGGAGACGTCGAGGTCGCCGCTGACCTTGGTCGTGCTCGTGCCGCCGACGTCGGCGCTGCCTTCGTTCGTGCCGTTTTCGAGGAAGTCGGCGACCTTCAGCGTGCCGAATTCTTCCTGGCAGGCGGCGACGCCGTCCGCGCCGGTTTCAGCCCCGCCTTCGCGCTGGGCCTGAGCGAGGGCCGATTCGACGAAGCTGAAGGTCGTCGGGTCGACTTCGTACTCGGTCCCCTGGTAGTTGACGAAGGCGGTGTTGGGGAGCAGGACGAGGCCGCCGTCGAAGTCGATGTTCTTGCCCTTGAAGTTGCCCTTGGCGGTTGCGTTCATGTCGAGTTGCGGCAGGCTTCCCGGGCCTTCGCCCTGGAAAGGACCGGAGAGGCTGACGTTCAAGTTGCCGCCTTCGGGGCCCTGCGCCTTGACCCCGAGCGAGAGGTCGATGTTGCCGCTTTCGATCCCCTGCAGGGTCGCTTCGCCGAGGACCGTCTGCGGGCTCTCGCCGCTCTTGTCGCTTCCGCCGCCGCAGGCGGCCAGGACGACGCTGAGTGCAGCGAGGATGGCCAGGACGGAGAGGAGGCGGGCTCGATTCATGACGCAAGCCTAAGCCTAGCGACGGTCTCTTAAGGATCGCCTCAGCGATTCTTAAGCTGCGGCGGCGTGCTTTCGGTCAGGTTGAGCGCCAGCGGGAAGAGGAAGGCGCCAAGGAAGATCAGGACGATCCCGGAGGCGACCAGCCAGCGCAGGCCGGTCAGGTGGCCGAGGATGCCGACGACGAAGCCGATCAGCATCAGGGCGACGTAGGGGCCGGCGCTGTGGGGGAGCAGCGTGGCGAGGGAGAGAACGAGGGCGAGGTCGGGCACCGGGGCGGATTATCATCGCCCGATGGCCGAGGCGCAGGCACCCGCATCCGTAGCGGCGACGAAGGAGGCCCTCGCGTCGGCGAGCTACCTCGCCGACGAGTCGGCGGCGCTGGTCTCCTTCCTCGCCCAGCGGCTCGGCAAGCCGGTCCTGGTCGAGGGCCCGGCGGGGGTCGGCAAGACCGAGCTGGCCAAGGCGCTCTCGCGGTCCACTGGGCGCGAGCTGATCCGCCTGCAGTGCTACGAGGGGCTCGACG